>JBDTEI010000528.1:0-5308 GCA_039922675.1 Microcoleus sp. | reverse complement strand
CGAAACCGAGATTCGCTAGCTTTTAAATCCTGTTTTAGCTGTTCCATTGCTCGCTGCATCTGCTGCATTTCGCACAAACTAAGACTGTAAGCTTCTGAAATGTTGGTCTGTGTCGAATTCTCGGCTGTTTTTTTTGGTATCTCTTGAGAGTTTATTATGTCGGTGATGTTGTTAGCAGTTTGTTTCGGGCTACTGCTAATATTACTGAGCTGATTTTCTGAATCTGTTTCTCGAAAAAACATATTTGAACCTGCTATTCTTTTATTAAGATATCGCTCTTGCCCAATTTTTTGGCTAATTTAGGGATAGAACAATTTATAACCGATGCTAGCACATTAATTTGATAATTAATCCTAAAATATCCTTAAGATTATAGAGCGATCGCCATCGAATTATCTATTACACTTGAATAAGTAATTTCAACAGCATCGGCCGTGGCGTGGGAGACGGCCGTGAAGGGGAAAGATGGCTTCAATCCCGCTGACAGCGGACAATATAACAGGATCGACGCGCCCGTTATAAATATTTATAATTAACTGCAAAAAATTTTATTTTATTAAAAAGTATTTTATAAACAAGCCAAGTCATCTTTAGATAATGTCATCCTAGTCACAAACTACCAAATTATTCCCCTACGGCCAGATTTGATATAAAATATAACCTGTCTATTTTTGCGATCGCAATTTCAAACCAATGGCACGTCTAGCACTTCTGAGCGTATCCAACAAAACCGGGCTAATCGACTTAGCGCGCAGTCTAGTAGAAGAATTTGAATTTGACATAATTAGCAGCGGTGGGACAGCAAGCGCCCTCAAAGAAGCCGGAATCCCAGTCACAAAAGTTGCAGAATATACTGGTTCCCCCGAAATTTTGGGAGGGCGAGTCAAAACACTTCACCCGCGAATCCACGGAGGTATTTTAGCGCGCCGCGATGTAGCGCAAGATATCGCAGATTTAGCCGAAAATCAAATTCGGGCGATCGATCTAGTTGTTGTGAATTTGTATCCCTTTGAACAAACAATTGCTAAACCGGGAGTTACCCTAGCAGACGCAATTGAACAGATCGATATCGGCGGGCCGGCGATGCTGAGAGCTTCAGCTAAAAACCACGCTCATTTGACAGTTTTGTGCAATCCAGAACAGTACAATACTTATTTAGCCGAACTGCGACAAAACGGCGGGGAAGCATCCTTAAAATTCCGGCAAGAGCGCGCGCTAGAAACATTTGAACATACAGCAAACTACGATCGCGCGATCGCCAATTATCTCAGCAGCCAATCCGAGGCTGAATCGAAGCTACCAGAACAGTTTAATGTATCGGGAACAGAGCTGCAAACACTCCGCTACGGCGAAAATCCCCACCAAGCCGCCACCTGGTATCAAAGCGGAACTACACCCACAGGCTGGACGACTAGCACCATCCTGCAAGGCAAAGAATTAAGCTACAATAATTTAGTAGATTTAGAAGCAGCAAGGCGGCTGATTGTAGAATTTCCAGAGACTCCCGCCGCCGCTATTCTGAAACATACAAATCCTTGTGGTACAGCCTTGGCATCAACTATTTCGGAAGCGTATCAAAAAGCTTTTGACACTGATTCAGTCTCAGCTTTCGGTGGAATTGTCGCCCTCAACCGCCCGATTGATGCTGCTACCGCAACGGCGTTAACTAAAACATTTTTAGAGTGTATTGTCGCGCCTGGGTGCGAACCTGAAGCGGAAGAAATTATCAAGAAAAAGGCGAAAGTTCGAGTATTAATTTTGCCGGATTTGACCCAGGGGCCTCCGCAAACTGTGAAAGTAATCGCAGGCGGTTTGCTGGTACAAGAGTCAGACAATGTAGTAGAAGAAACTACCAAATGGCGCGCAGTTACTGACAAACAGCCGACGGCTGATGAGTTGGAAGAGTTGCTGTTTGCTTGGAAGGTAGCGAAACACGTTAAGTCTAATGCGATCGTTGTAACGCGCGATCGCACTACAATCGGTATCGGCGCGGGACAAATGAACCGCGTCGGATCGGTTAAACTAGCATTGGAACAAGCGGGAGAGAAGAGTAAAGGAGCGATTTTGGCCAGTGACGGCTTCTTCCCCTTCGATGATTCGGTAAAAACGGCGGCGGGCGCGGGGATAATTGCGATCGTCCAACCGGGAGGTAGTATGCGCGATAAAGATTCGATCGAAGCAGCCAACCAACTCGGAATTACAATGGTTTTCACCGATATTCGCCACTTTTTGCATTAGGAATAATACCTAGCAATTCTCAATTGTGTATCATAGGGTAGGGATACAATAGTGTTCGGGGGTATTAATTTAACCCGAAATACCGGCAGGGGTTAAAACCCCTGGCGGACTGTGCGTTTAACGCGATTGTTAACATCAATAAAAACTGTTATATTCTACCGAATTAGATCCTAACTACTTCCCAGGTGCATCCTTAAAAAATTATGACTTACACTCAACAGCAAATTAAACCCCAAGACGTAAAAGTTAAAATCCTCCTCACCGGCGGACATCAGTGCACTATTACGCTCAAATCCGACACACCATTATTGCACAGTCTTGTCAAAACATTAGCCGATCGCACGCAACAGACAGTAGGTTTTTCCACCTTATTTCACATCCCCATAGACGACGGGCGTTCTAGCCTTTCCTTTCCCGCCGAGCACCTAATCGGATTAGTCACCGAGCCCCCAATTTGCTTGCAGCAACTACAACCGCAGCAGCCTTCAATTCCCGTAGAAATTCCCCTAGAAATTCCCGCAAAAATTCCCGCGCCCGCACCCATAAATGACGACTTAATATCTCGCTACGCCCAGATAGAGAACTTTTTGACATCCGCAGAAAAGAACAAACTAATCAAATACGTTTTAGCAAAAGAATCCGAATTCGTGAGTACCAGCACCTCAACAAATGCTGAAGATTACCGCCGTTCTATGGTACTTCACTCGTTCCCGGAATTTTCAACACTGATGGTAAATCGCATTAAAGAAATTCTCCCCGACGTGCTGCGGAAATTAAATATCCCATCATTTCCGCTTGGTGATATAGAATCTCAGCTAACCACGCACAATGACAACAACTTTTATAAACTTCATAACGACAGCGGCTCGCCGGATACTGCTAGCAGATTTTTTACTTACGTTTACTATTTCTATCGAGAACCCAAGGCTTTTTCCGGTGGCGAATTACTGATTTATGATAGCAAAGTCGAGAACAATTTTTATGTCGCAGATGAGACATTCAGAACTGTTGAGCCTCGGAATAATAGCATTGTATTTTTCCTGAGTCGCTATATGCACGAAGTTTTGACAGTTAGCTGTCCCTCGAAAGCTTTTGCTGATAGCCGTTTTACTATTAATGGCTGGGTGCGTAAAGCTGATTGAGACTTCTTGGATAAATCTTTGATGAATAGCAAAACCGCAGATTTAAGGCAGATAAACGGAGATAAACGCAGATATTTTCAAGATAAGACGGCGGTTGAAACCGCCGTTTACATCTGCATCTCCCGCGATGCTATATTTACTCTTGTGCTCCGGCATTTTTAAGCAATTTCACCACTGTGGAATAACCCTTAAATTCAGCTAACATTAAAGCTGTATAATTTCCTGGATTTTTGTGATTTAACTCTGCACCAGCAGCAATTAAAATCTTAACTGCATCAGTATAACCGCGATGGGCGGCCCACATCACAGCAGTTGCGCCCGATTCATCGAGCAAGTTGACATCCGCGCCTTTTTCGACTAATATTTGGACGATCGCCAAATAACCGCGATCGCACGCCTTCATTAAAGCAGTTTTCCCCAAATCCGCCGGGATATTCGGATCTGCACCGCCGTCAAGTAAGGCTTTCACCGTCTCGGTATGTCCGTGAAACGCAGCCAGCGTCAAAGCCGTCTCCCCAAAGTTTTTAGCATTCAGGAAATCAGCCTGATTTGAGTTTACTTTTTGCAGCAAAGCCGATACGATCGCACTGTGACCGTGAACAGCCGCCACCAGCAAAGGCGTATCGCCCAACCGATTTCTCGCACCGACACTAGCACCTCGGTTTAACAGCAATTCCACCACATCTTCGCAGCCTTCAACCACGGCAAAATTCAACGCAGTTTCGTCATCTCTGTCCTTAGCGTTGATATCCGCGCCAGCATCTAGTAATATATGTGCGATCGCGAAATTTCCCCCAGCAGCCGCCGCCATCAAAGCCGTCCCGCCATCTCCACTTTTCACATTCGGATTAGCACCCGCAGCCAGCAAAGCTCGCACCGCATCAACATTACCGGAATCCGCAGCCAAAGTTAAAGCAGTTTCGCCCTCTTTGTCGCGAATTTCGACATCAGCACCAGCGGCTAGCAGCGTCTCAACAACAGCCAAGTTGTCCGCCGTAGCAGCCTGCATTAAAGGAGTTTTGCTCTGTAGATTTTTAAGATTAACATCCGCAGCGCGATCGAGCAAAATTCGGACAATTTTAGCGCTACCTTGACTAATAGCTGAAAACAACATAGAATTATCAGCAATAGCACCCGCATCAGCCAAAGCTTGAACAACAGCTTCGTACCCAGACAAAGCAGCTATTTTCAGAGCCGAATCTCCATCTTGATCGCGCACATTCACATCAGCCTTAGCGTCAACTAAAAGCCGGACAACATTGATATCACCTTTGAGAGAAGCCGCCATCAAAGCCGTACTTCCATCATCATTTTTAGCATCAACATCAGCACCCGCAGCCAACAACAGCCGCATAACATCAGCCTGTTTATGAGCCGCGGCCAGCATCAAAGCCGTCAGCCCAAAACGCCTGCTCGCGAGGTTGACATTAGCGTCATTTTTTAGTAAGATACGCACAATTTCCGTATAGCCCTTTTGGGCCGCAAACATCAAAGCCGTAGTCCCCTCAGAGTCTTTGGCGTTAGCGTCAACACCCTTAGCGAGTAAAGCTTGGACATGAATAATGTTGCCAGTCTTGGCAGCTTGAATCAATACAGCGTCTTGTTTAGTGGCAGGCATAATAGTCTCTCATACCGTATATTTTTACCGTCGCATAAGACGGTCTGAGTGGTATGCTAAGTTTTATGAAGTAAGTTGACAAATCCTGAGAGCATTATGAATCTCGAAATTCCTGAGTCAGTAAAAGTTTGGAGCCAATTCTTCCACCCAGTTTTAATGTGGGTATTGCTGGCAATCTCATTCTATGCTTTGTATCTCGGCGTTCAAATCCGCCGTACCAGAAGTGCCGAAGGTGAGGTCAAAAAAGAGTTAATTAAGGGCAAATTCAACATTAAGCATCACCAGATGGGATCTTTGCTGCTAGCCTTGA
>JBDTEI010000527.1:0-10914 GCA_039922675.1 Microcoleus sp. | reverse complement strand
CGCCAAAGATGCGCACCTCTGAGATTTACTTCGGCGAGATCAGCTTCGCTGAGATCCGGTTCTAGATTCGGGTAGCAATTTCTCCATTCAATCCAAATAACTGCACCTTTTTTCAACAGCGCTAAATGCTGTGTATTTGCCATAATTACATCTCCTTTAACCAGAAAGAATTGGTTTAAAGCCGGAACCCTGATCGGGGATAAATTAAAAGAAAACTATTCATTACTCCAATCCTCTTCCTTTTAGGTAGAGGTCGCACTCATCTGTCAACTGTCAACTGTCAACTGAATGAAGGCTATTCCTTGCGACCAAAAATTGCTGGATTTTCCCTACCTGACACGCTTTCTACCGCCGCAATTGCTGCCCGGGAACCTGCTAAAATATCTTGTTCTGAGCCGCCGAGGTAAAGTCGCCCAAAACTGCCGACAGCCTGAACTTCTAAGATGTTAATAGATGCACCTTTTTCTGCTTCATTGGCTGCCAGCGCTGCATAGGCCGCTGGTTCTACTTCTAAGACGTAAAGCGTTTGTCCCGCCAGCAGCAACTGTCCGCGCCTAGTGCGGTTGATTAATTGCGTTTGGTGCGGGTCAATGTTGCGAATAATTTGGCTGGAAATCACTCGCGGTTTGATACATTCTTCTCTGCGGACTCCGATGAATTCGAGAATTGCTTTGCCTGCGGCCCTGGTTTCTCCCTGCTGGCCCGAGTGTACTTCCAGCAAGCCGTACAAGCGCTCGACTATCTGGATTCCGGGGCGCACAGAGGCAGATTTGAGGGCGACATCGGTAATTCGGTTAATTTCGATACCGGGCGAGATTTCTATCCACAGCGACGCATCCCCCGGCAGCGGCAAGAATCCGGCGGCGATGGTGCCGATGTATGCTGCGTGCTGTGGCTGCAAGTTGTCTAGAAATACGTAGCTGCGTAGCTCTATACCCAATTTATTTTGATCTCCGTCGATCGAGTTCTAACTGTTTTCTGTGCAAGATCTGAGTTTACCTTTTTTTGTCAACAGTAGATTGTCTATTGTGTTTGATGCCTCAACCTCACAAGCTAGGAAGGTGTGAGGCCCGCGCTTGTCTGTTGCTGGAGTGCCACAGCGAGTAATGTTTAATTTGATGCGCCTGCTAAAATTTCGATATCAATCTGTAGTAATAGCTGAAGTTTAGCCATGTTTACTGCTACAGATGGATTTAACTTTAATAGCCGATCGATATATTGGTGCTAGTTAATGATTTTTGCTAACAGAGAGCATTTTAATTATGAAACGTTCTGATTTATCCAAAGCAATCGGTGCAAGTATTATCGCTGCTGGTTTAGCCATTGTACCAGCTCATCTGCCTGCTTCGGCTCAGACAAATACAGCTCCCGGTACTAACAGCAGAACTACCACCACCACCACAACTCCTCGTTCCGATGTCTACAGTGCTGATACGAATCGCGATCGCGATTTTGATTGGGGATGGTTGGGCTTGCTCGGCTTGTCCGGTTTGTTCGGTTTAATTCCCCGCAAACACCAAGAAAATGTCCGCTATACCACTACAACGGGCGATCGCGACCCGGCAGTGCGTACCGACTACCGCTAATGGTCGAGTTTTATGGCTGTGGACATGATGCAGGCACAGGATGTTTTAACCTGTCCGACGATCGCCAAGAATCATCAAAAAACCTCCATCCAGGGGTTTTTTTCGTTGGATATTAACGTGCGAGTGAACCACAATAAAATTGGTTTATAGATACAGCAGATTGCAGGTTTATGAGGCACACTAAAAATTAGAGTTAAAACGTTCAGGGTGCGATCGCACTCAAGTTTCCCCCTCAGTCGAAACAGGCTTGGTAGAGTTAGGGAAAGGGGGAATAAGGATGCTATTGTTAGGTGCTAGGGAGTAGGGGAATAAAAACTCTGCTAGTCTCAAAAATTATTCAATTCCTCTTTTCCCAGCGTCCATTCTTCTTTAGCCTTCGGGTCATGAGTAAAGGGGTAATAGCTAAGAAATTGCAGTCGGCGCAACTTTCCACTCAGAATTATGGTATGAGTGAACTTGTGCTGAGTCTCAACTCCCATAAAATCTGTCACTCAACGAGTGTAATCAAAGCTGACTCCCTTGAATGAGAAGCAAAAATAATCAAAGCCTACTCTATGAGTTCTATAATCACGCCATTGGCACGAAAGCCCCTGTTCTGTTCGGAGTCTGACTTTACCACCGTCTATACTCAGTTGTGCGATCGCCAGTTTTGATTGATCACAGGAAAATTCGCTTTGGCTGCACTTGTCGATGTTGACTGCTATGACCAACCTTAACCCCCGTGAGGGTGGCCAGGTGCTTTATCTAGCCCATATAAAGTCACTTTTGTAAGAAAGAGATCCCAAAAAATACAGGGGTTGGCTATATCATCTCCAGTAAATTACTTGCGATCTATCCTTGCAAGCCAAGCGCAACGACAACTATTAAACTAGACACGATCTGCTGAATTCAGCCAGATGAGTTTTCTAGGCAATAGCTACCGCGAGATTGGTTGATATACAGATAGTCGGCATCTCAATAATAAACTGCGTTCCCTTCTCTGGCGTAGAAATACATTGCAATTGACCGCAGTGTTTTTCTAGCAAAATTTTTCGGCTAATTGACAATCCCATGCCTGTACCTTTTCCTATTGGCTTAGTAGTAAAAAAGGGAGTGAAAAGTTTAGAACGAACTTTTTCAGTCATGCCAGCGCCATTATCAGCAATTGTTATCCGAAGACATGAACCAGAGCTAATCTTGTCATCTGAATTATCCAGTATGACTTCAGTACGAATCAAAATTTGGGGGTGAAAAAATGCACCATTTTCTCTACTTCCTCGCTCTTCCAAAGCATCTATAGCATTGGCTAAAAGGTTCATAAACACCTGGTTGAGCTGACCTGCATAACAGGTAACAAGGGGCAATGCACCATAGTCCTTAATCACATTAATAGCAGAGCGATCTGACTTAGCCTTTAGTCGGTGCTGTAAGATCATCAAAGTGCTATTAATCCCTTCGTGGATATCTACTGATTTGATTTCTGTTTCATCCAACCGCGAAAAATTTCGTAGAGACTCCACAATTTTGCGAATGCGTTCGATCCCTAACTGCATCGAAGAAAGCAGTTTTGGTAAATCATCTATGATAAATGGCAACTCTGCATCTTCTATTTCATTGAGAATTTCTGCTTCTGGTTGCGGGTAATGACGCTGATATATATTCAACAGATAGATGAGTTTTTTGATATAGTCATTGGCATAGGAGAGATTGCCGTAAATAAAGTTAACCGGATTGTTAATTTCATGAGCGACACCTGCAACTAATTGACCGAGACTAGACATTTTTTCAGTTTGAACTAGCTGGAGTTGTGTTTCTTGCAGTTCTTTGACAAGATGCTCTAAGTCAATAGCTTTTTGGCGTTCTTTTTCTTCACTGATACGGAGTGCTTTCTCTACTTGTTCGCGGCGCTCTATTTCAGACTGCAATTTCTGACCTAGAGAAAAACTTCTCAAAGCTGTTAGCACCGTAGTGTATAGTTTTGATCTCGTTAATTCAGTTTTAGTTTTATAGTCATTAATATCATAATTAATAATAATGCTTTTTTCTGGAACTTGTCCGGGTTGGCCCGTGCGTAAAATAATTCGCACTAACTGATTTCCTAGCACTTCCCGGACATATTTAACAAACTCTAACCCAGAATCATCTGTTTCCATGATGACATCAAGCAGGATGATGGCAACATCAGGATTTTCTTGGATTAGCTGTTGAGCTTCATGAGCGGAATAAGCACTAATAAACTTTAAAGATTTATTGTCAAAAACAAACTTTCTTAAGGCAAGATCGGTAGCTATGTGAACTTGAGCCTCATCATCTACAATCAAAATTTTCCAGCTTTCAGTCGGGGTATCTTCAGATATTTCATCGGCAAACAATAACTCCTCATCTGAGTTAACTTCTTCAGCAAATAACACTTCTTCAGATGATACTTCATTGAAAAAGCCGTAAATATTTGTGTCCATTGCTGTTGACCTTTCTTGATTACTAATGTTTTGATTGGGTAAACTACGGTTGGGAATCGATTTGCATGGGGAACTTAATAATAAATTTGGTTCCTACTCCCACCTCACTTTTACATTCTATTTCACCCAGAAGTTTTTGGGTAACTAAATTGTAGACAATATGTAATCCCAATCCGCTACCACCCTGACCCCGTTTGGTAGTAAAGAAGGGCTCGAAAATTTTACTTAAATTTTTTGGGGGAATGCCTTTACCATCGTCGGAATATTCAAAGCTAAGTCGATCGCCCTCTTGCCGCCAATCAAAAGCGAGCTGACCAGATTCGCCCGGTTCGTAAGCATGAATCAGAGAGTTCATCAGTAAGTTTGTGACAACTTGAGATAATGCACCTGGATAAGAATCTAGGGCAATTTTGCTATCTCCCTTAATTTCGATCGAATGTTTGCTATTTCTCAATTTGGGTTTTAATTGGATTAAAATTTCATCCAGATAATTTCTTACCCCGAAAGTTCGTCGTTCTTCGCTAGAGCGATCGACTGCCACTTCTTTAAAGCTCTGAATCAATGCCGCAGCCTGATTAAGATTAATGAGAAGGGTGTTACTGCTCTGGGTTGCTATATCCAAAAATTCTTCGAGTTCGGAGCGCTTCATTTTGCCACTCTTATAAATAGAGGCAAATTCTGTGGTATGTTCTGCCAAAGCGGAAGCAACAGTGACGCCCACGCCGATGGGAGTATTAATTTCGTGGGCAATACCAGCGACTAATCCTCCTAGAGATGCCATTTTTTCAGATTCTACTAGCTTACTTTGAGCCGCTTTTAAAGCATCCAGCGTGTTGGATAATTCGTGGGTGCGATCGCCAACTAATTGCTCTAAGTTTTGATTAAACTCCTGCAAGTTATTGTAGAGTTGGGCATTTTCAATGGAAATGGCAATTTGGGCAGATAACAATTGTAACAGCTCCAGCCTATCTGTAGTAAAAGCCCCTTCTGTTAGGTTGTTTTCCAGGTAAAGAATGCCTGTCAGCTTGCCTTGGTGCAGCAAAGGAGTGCAGAGAATCGATTTCGGTTGAGTTGCTGCAATATAAGGATCGCGGGTAAATTGTCCCTCTTGGGTGGCGTTATTTAACACCACATTTTCTTGGGTGCGGATGACATAGTTGGCGATCGCACTTGCCAGTTTGGGCATTTCCCCGGAAGCTGCTGTTGCATTTAGGGGAAGCGATCGCAGCACACTCACCTCATCCCCCTTCACCGAACCTTCAGCCTCGATCGCCCAATTTCCTGCTTTTTCTAAAATCAAAAAGCCTTTTTCAGCCCCAGCATTTTCGATCGCAATCTTCATCAACCTTTCCAGTAACTTACTCAAAACAATTTCCCCTGAAATTGCTTGGGAAGCTTTCATGACTGTGGCTAAATCTAGCGTATTCCCCAAATTAGTGCTAGTGGTGGTAGGAGCAGTCGTTGTTTGATTAACTTTTGTTTTAATTGTCTTTGCTGATGTTCTAGCTAGCAATTGGGGGTATTTTTCCTCTAAATCATCTACTTTGCGTTGAGCGCCCCATATCTGGTAGCCATAATGAGCTTTTTGCATATAAAGTTGGGCAAAATCTTCTTTCCCTTTAGCTAACCAGAATTTAGCCGCTAGTTCATTTCCCAAAGCTGCATTCTGGATATATCCGTTTTCACTAGCAGAAGCGATTGCTTTGTCGTATAAATCCATTGCTTCTAAAGCATTATCAGAAATTCGCGCTATTTCTGCCACTATCAGTAAATATTGATGTAGATAATTCTCTGGGCAGCTATCAGCCCAAATTTTTGTTTTTTCTAAATTATTCTGTAAAATTTCCCAGTAGTTTTCTTTTTCATCAATAGTAGCCTCTGAATAGACAGCCGCCAAAATTAATGAATAATAATAATAGTGTTGAGTGATATTAAAAAAACCGAAATTATTAATTTCTTTTTCATTTTCTTGAGCTAGTTTCAGAGCTTCAGTATAGTTCTCATAACAAAATAAAACTTGAGCCTTGAAAGTTATATACCAAGTCTTAACATGATAAAACTTCGTATTTTCCCAGTGTTGCAAGCACAACGCTTCACTATATATTTCATCATCGAAGCTATATTTGTCTTTAGTCAATCCTTGTAAATTTAAAGTAGTTCGCTGTAAAGACATAAATCCATACAGCATACTTAAGTCATTTGTCTGCTTCATAACATCTATATATTTACAAGATTCTTCATAAACCTTTTTGAGAGGCTGACCTATAATAAATCTAGTCCATATACTAAACATCATCGTCCAAACTATGTAAACTAAATCGCCACACTCTAGCCCACCTTGATAAGCTGTCCTAAAAATATCTAAGTTTGTTTTTAAATGATTATTATAAGGATTAATTCTTAAAGCAAAAAGATTAGGCACTTTACAACTAAGGCTCTTGTTGTTAAATTTTTCATTGAGCTTTAAAGCTAGCTTACCAAATTCATAAGCTAATTTATATTCATTTCTAGATGATAACAACATTCCATAAGTAACATAACCGAAGGCTGATAAATCTGTGTTTCCATACCTTAAGGACATATTGACTATCTTTAAGATAGATAAATCTAACCAATTTTGATGTCCAACATAATAAGCTACCGCCCACAAATCAATTAATAATTTAATGCAGGCTCTTTTTGTCAAGTCTCTAAGCTCATGAGCATGAATTAAATCAGCAACTTTTCTTTGGGACAGATTTAACGATACCTGTTTTAATTCTACTTCTACGGCCTTTGGTAATTCTTCTTCTGTACGAGGCAACTCCATACCCAAACATTCTAAGCCAGCAAGCGTGAACTTGAGGGCTTCATCTTTCCGTGATAAAGTTGAACAAAAGAATGTATAAAGAGAATAAATTTCTGCTTTGTCGATTGCCGATTTGCTGTTAGTTAAGGCAATCTTGAAAAGTTCTTCTGCTTCCTCAAGATTGCCAGCTAAATACTCGCACTCACTTCGCTCCCTATAGAGAGTAAATGTTAGTTCATAATAATTTTCCCAAGCCTGAATCCCTAGTAGTTTTATTCCTAAACTAAAATAGGTAGCTGCTGTTTTATAGGCTGTGGAAGCTTTGGCTTTTTTGCCTGCTATTAAATTCAAATTTGACAATTTAACTTTCTGCTCTAAATCATCAATCAATTCCACACCTATATTAAGATGATTGACCAAATTAAAAACTTTTTCTTCCACTTTTTCTTCTGTCGTATTTTTTAAAAGTAGTTGACCGATTTTGAGGTGAACTTCTTTTTTATGCTCTTCTGGGATAGTGGCATAAGCTGCTTGTTGCACTCGATCGTGCAAAAAATTAAAATTAAGAATAATTAGGGGAGCATCTATTATTTCTTCTGGTGTAATTTCCAGCTCCGAAATAGGTAATACTAAACCTTCCTGAATTGCTGGCAAAAGGTTTTGATAAGCGACTGCTGCTGATGTTTCATGGATAAGAGAAAGGGTGTGCAAATCAAAAGTGTTGCCTACACAAGCAGCTAACTGTAAAACCTGCTGTGTGGAGGTAGGAAGTTTTCTTAACTTCCTAACCATTAACTCCACAACATTATCAGTAATGCCTATTGCCTCAATTAAAGCTATGTCCCATTGCCATTGGGGTTTACTTCCTTGAGACGGAGGAATAAATGTAAGTAAGCCTTCCTGATAGAGAGTTTTGAGAAATTGATTAACAAAGAAGGGGTTGCCCGAAGTTTTTCGGATTACTAATTGAGCTAATGGCTCTACTGTAATTGTGTTAGCGTGTAACGTATCACAAATTAAGTTGCAAATATGTTCAATAGCTAAGGGAATTAATGTGATGTTGTTGATAACAGAGGCTTTGGACTGTAGTAAATCAAGACTTATCATCAAGGGATGTCCGGGATCGACTTCGTTATCTCGATATGCCCCAATTAAGAACAAATAGCGCGTTTGTGCATCTGTCATGATTACTTCTAGCAACTTCAGCGTGGCAGAATCAGCCCATTGTAAATCGTCTAAAAAGATGACTAAAGGATGTTCAGATGAGCAAAACACGCCGATGAATTTTTGAAATACTGAATTAAAACGATTTTGTGACTCGGCTGGCGCTAATTCTGGCACGGCTGACTGCTTACCAACAATGAGTTCCACTTCGGGAACGACATCAATAATGACTTGTCCGTTTTTATCCAAAACTGCTAAAAGTTTTTCTTTCCAGTGAACTAATTGCGCTTCACTTTCAGTTAGTATTTGCTTCACTAAGGATCGAAAGGCTTTGACAACAGCGGCATAAGGAATATTGCGTTGAAATTGGTCGAACTTACCAGCAATAAAATAACCCCTAGCTTTAGTAATGGGTTTATAAACTTCTTGCACTAAGGCGGATTTGCCAATCCCAGAGTAACCCGACACTAACATAATTTCTGTTGTACCATTGCTGACTCGCTCAAAGGCAGCTAATAAGGTTTCAACTTCTCGTTCTCTACCGTAGAGCTTTTGAGGAATTTGAAACTTATCGGTAATGTCTTTTTGGGCGATCGCAAAATCTACAATCGTGCCTTTAGCCTGTAGCTGTTGCAGACATTCTTCTAAATCTGCAATGATACCCCAAGCACTTTGATATCTTTCTTCAGCCGTTTTTGCTAACAGTTTCATTACAATATCGGAAACCGCTTGAGGAATTTGGGAATTGATTTTTTGGGGCGGTACTGCTTGTTTAGCAATGTGACAATGAATTAATTCCATTGCATCGTTGTAATCGCAGGGCAGTTGCCCCGTTAGCAGTTCATAAAAAGTGACTCCTAATGAGTAAAAATCAGTGCGGTAGTCGATTCGCCGGTTCATTCTGCCTGTTTGTTCTGGCGATATATAGGCAAGAGTTCCTTCTAAAATATTGGGGTTTTTAATGGTAGGATTCTCGCGTGATAAGACTGTAGATATTCCAAAATCTATAATTTGGAGTAGCCCGGTGACTGGGTTAATAATAATATTGCTGGGATTGATATCTTTATGAATAATGCTATGTTGATGAATTTGACCTAAAGCCTCGGTTATTTTAATGGCTATTGACAAAAATTCCTCTAATGTGAGTTTTTGAGCAGCCAACAATATCCTTAATGATTGTCCATCACAATCCTCAAAAACGATCGCTAAACTATTTTGGTATCTTTCTAAGCTGTAGGCTTTAGGAACACTTTTTAAGTTGAGATTCCGTGTAATTTCGTATTCCTGTTTATATCTGACTAACGAAGCTGGCATCGGATAATCTTCCTTGAGGAATTTGAGAATAACCAGTTGATTGTCTTGCTTTCTCACTCCCCGGCAAACTAAAGAATTATTACTTTCATGAATTTGGGTGGTAATCTCGTAGCCAGCTAACTTAATCATTTTGACATTCTCTTTTAACTATTAATACACGATTTTTTGAGGAAGTGTTAATTTTCAATAGTAGATGTATCTCTAATCATTAGGCTACTCTAAAATTTAAGCAAAAATTAAGGTTTTAAATAAAGTTATTTATTTTTAACATTTCTTTAAAAATAGGAGTAATGATTCAGGTCAAAAGTGCGATCGCTCCACAGCTTTCTCCAAAGGCAGGCAAAACAGAGTGAAGTGCGATCGCGGTTAGCCTCGATCGGAGGTTTGTATAGCTTGTGATACCAAATCCGGGTTTATAGCAGTTTTCAGAAGAAGAGATACTATGGTTAGGGGCTAGGGACTAGGGGAAGAAAAACTCTGCTATGCTCAAAAATTATTCAATTCTTCTTTTCCCAGCGTCGATGCTTCTTTAGCCATCGAGTCAGGGGTACAGAGGTAATAGCTAAGAAAATCAGCCTTGCATATTTGCGGGATGATTTTGAATTTTATCAAAAAGGAGGCCGAGCCTCCGGATCTGCATTACCAGGCAGATCCTGGTAACGAGCAATCGCTTAAGTTATTAAATTTTCATTCCTTATCTGCTTTACATCTGCGGTTTCTCGATCGCTCGAAGACTTGTGCAAGAGGTTTCTTGAGTCCAAAAACCTAGTGTTCTTAGATGAAATGCGTGTCTGATTGGGTTTAACTCGCAACTGTACACGCATTCCTTATGGCACGAGAGTATATGACTTTCAACCGTTCGATCGCGCGAAGGTAACAGTAATTGGTGCTATTAGCTGTAAGTTTCTTGTGGGGTGAACCGTATAGCCCGCTCTTGAAAAACTTATTAGCAATGGTGCAAGATGTGAGTTTAAACAATGTTTTCGTGCGATCGCTCTACGAGCAAATCCAACATCGTCTGCACCAACTTGTCGGGATCGAAAGGCTTAGAAATGTGCCGCTGGAACCCCGCAGCCAGCGCTTGCTGATAGTCAATTTCTCCAGCATAAGCGGTGATGGCGATCGCCGGCACAACTCCCCCTCGATCGGCAGGTAGAGCCCGAACCTGCCGCAGCAACATATAACCGTCGGTGTCGGGCATTCCAATATCGCTCAACAGCAGATCCGGCACAGACACAGTTAAAGCCACCAAGGCATCGGCAGCGTTAGAAACCGCTGTCACGCTTGCGCCACAATCCTCCAACAGAAAAACCACCAAATCTCGCGCATCAGCATCATCATCCACCGCTAACACCCGGATACCACTCAAATTGAAGGATTTTTCCGGCGGTGTCGGTGCGGGAATTTTCGGAGGTTGCACGGGCATCAGGGGTATCCTGACTGTAAATGTCGCGCCTTTTCCTTCGCCTGCACTGTCGGATTTCACCGTACCGCCGTGGAGTTCGACGAGATGACGGACGATCGCCAATCCTAAACCCAATCCGCCAAACTTGCGCGTAATCGTGCTGTCTGCTTGCCGGAAATAGTCGAACACGTAGGGCACAAAATCAGGTTCTATGCCTTT
>JBDTEI010000526.1:0-6718 GCA_039922675.1 Microcoleus sp. | reverse complement strand
ATTAACCCCGACGAGATTGTTTGATAAATTGTCTGCGATATTTGTAGGGTGCGCTGCGGCGCACCTGACATTATTATCTAATACTCGGATTCCTATTCTCAAAAATCTGCGATCCGGGAACTTTCCGGCTGGGACGGCGCTGGTTCAAACTACTAGCAGTTCGATCGTTCACCGCACTAGCAGGAACTGTCAAACCCAAATCTTTTAAAATCTCAAAAGCCGCCCTTTGCCCAGTTTCGCAACCACCTTCCATGTAACCTTGATTTTCCAGCGAAGTGTGTTCCCCGGCAAAATATAAATTGCCAACTCGTTCGCCTTCTACGCCGTGCATTTGCGTCCACTGTCCAACTAAATAGCAGGAATAAGAACCTTTAGAAAAACGTTCTCCCTGCCAAAAAGCTCGGACAGCTTTGCCGGTTCGCAAATTGCTCACTCCGGGGAAAACTTTTTCAAATTGTCCCAAAAATTGTTGTGCGTGGTCTTCGGGAATTCCGCTACCGATCGCCAAACCCTGCTTTCCTCCTGTAAAATCAGTAACTAAACCGTTACCAGTAGGAGCAAAAGGCGTAGCTTCCCAGCTATTTTGGAATCCTAAATCGGTATAAACAGAAGCAGTCGATTGATAAACTTCCCGCCAAATCCGGCTGCGGTAGCCGGTAATTAACTTAGAATTGGTACCGTAGCCCAATTGCTGGATCGCCCGCAACTTTGGTTGAGGCAAAGGTACGTTAATGTTAACGTCTCGCAGAGTGCTGAAGGGCAAAGTTAACAAAACTCGTTCGTAAGTGCGATCGATCGCGCTTTGTCCCGATCGCAAATTTACCCGATAGCGGCCATCCGGTAACAGATTAATCGCTTCCAAAACCGTCCCCTCCTCGATCGAATCAGACAATTTATCCGCTAAACGGTTGACAATTTGACTGTTGCCGCCTTCAATTTGATAGCGCTCGTCGCTGTTGCCGTACACTTCAAAAGTGTTAGGTTCAGAACCGATTAAAAACAGCAGGTTTAACGCCGACTGTTCCTCGGGATCTCTGCCGTATTCCGCCGTGTAAGCAATGCGCAGCAACTGCCGGACAATCGTGCTAGTATCAGCTTGGTCTAGATATTGAGCGATCGAAAGATTGTCCAATCTGTCCGCTGCTTCCGTAAAATCTTGATAGCTAAAGTTATTGCCCACTGCCTGCAAATCAGCACTAATTTTAGTGGCTAGTGGCGCAAAATCTGCGATTAATTGTTCGAGAGAAAAGCGTCGCCCATTAAAGAAAAAAGTATCCTTCACCAATCCCTGCTGCACTTGGATGAGATCGATCGCCCGCAAACCCAATTCCGTCGCCAGCGAAATTAAAGTAGTGTGGCCGGTGTCAATAAATTCTCCCCCCAACTCCGCCGAAATCAGCGTTCCAGCCACCTTGGGAGCCGTGCGAATCCGCCCCCCCACGCGGTTAGTTGCCTCAATGATATCGGCACGCACGCCCGCTTGACGCAAGCGATAGGCCGCCGTCAAACCCGCAATTCCCGCACCCACAACCAAAATGGGCGATCGTCCGCCTTGTTGAGCAAAAGCTCCCTCCCGGGTAAAAGTCGCAGCAGCGACGGCTGCCGTGGCAGCTAAACCCCCGTGCAGCAACTGGCGCCGAGATATGGGAAAATTGGGAGTGCGCGAAGTCAGCATCCCTAGCAATTCATCAGCCGGAATGCCCGTTTCCCTTGACTTTTGGGCAATACTCGCAGCGCGGCGCAGCATTGCCATCAGTGCAGATTTAGCCATAATTGAGAGGCCCTCACAAAAAAATTGATGTAGACTGGATTCTCGATCGAATTTGATGATGCACTTTCCAGACTAAAGTACAGAGAGATTTTTTTAATAATGCTAACCCTCAAAACACTGTTCGACAGCAAATTTTATCTCGAAAACAACCCAGATGTCGCCGTAGCAGTTGCCAGAGGCACGGTATCCAGTGCCTTCGATCACTACCAAAAAATTGGCCAATTTGAAAATCGCAACCCCAATGCCCTGTTCGACGCCAACTATTATTTAGACACTAATACAGATGTAGCAGTATCAGCTAAAAAAAATAATTTTTCCGCCGCCCAGCACTTTATTAAATTCGGTCAATTTGAACAACGGAGCCCCAACCCTTTATTCGATCCTAGTTTTTATCTATCAAGCAACCCAGACGTTAATACAGCAGTCCAAACAAATAAATTTACCGCATTTGAGCATTACCTCAAAGTTGGTCAATTTGAAAACCGCAAACCCAGTGTTTTTTTCGATCCGAACTTTTATCTTCAAAAATATCCGCTGGTAGCAGCAGCCGTCACCAACGGTATAGTTAAAAGCGCGATCGACCACTACATTCAATTCGGCGAACAAGAAGGACTGCTAAGTACACTCCCCGCTCCCGCCGACAATTTAAACGCAGCAAAAAACCTGGGAATTTTGACCAACATTCAAAGTGCCAGCGATTTTGTGGGCGCTGCTCAACCAGCAAACATTTACAGTTTTATCCTCAATACTCCGAGCATTTTCAGTGCAACTGTGGACGGTTTGAGTGCAGATGTTGACGTAGAATTAATTAAGGATATCAACGGCAACGGCGCAGTTGGATTAGATGATATTATTGCTTCGTCTAACAATGTAGGCACGGCTTCAGAAACAATTGTCAGCAATGGGGCTTTACCTGCGGGGACTTATTTCGTCCGCGTTTCTCAATTTCAAGGCGATACAGATTACAACTTGAGATTGCTATCCGCTCCCTCAGCAATACCGCCCAAAACTTAAAATCGAATTAACGTATATCGCAAGCCTAAATCCGTTAAGCGAACACACACTCTTTTCCGATCCGCGCTCTTTGCGCCTTCGCGGTTCGTTAAAAAAAAACTCGTTCACAAATGATTTAGACTTGCTATAAAACAATGCAGTGCAGAGAGTCTTGGGGGGAAAATAAGAGTGAAAAACAGAGACTGCGATTGCTTCGTTCCTCGCTGTGGACACCGCTAACTGAACCCTATGGTGCTATAAAACAGGCCTCGATAGCGGTCAATTACCAATTACCCCAGGTTTCAATTATTAGTTGTTGGCTCGCCGGGAGAGGGCATAGATTGAATCGGTGTCGGAGGCCAATTGGAGCGACTTCTGCTGAGAGTAGCGGACACCAAAGCATAGCCTAAAACAGCAGGCAGCACGATCGCACTCAAAAACACGATCGCCGCCGCCCAAGTCATCGCATTCGACATCGGGCCGTAATGACTGCGGTAAGGGTCAAAGGTTGGTAAATTCTGCCTCGGGGCGTCCCTCAGCGCGATCGGACGTTTGAACCGCACCCGCCTGTCGTCAAGCTTTTCGAGCAAAATCCAGCCAACTTCCGCCTCTTCCCGACACAGCTTGTGAAAAATCGCCGGATTGCGAAACAAATCCCTGCTAGCCCGGACAATCTTGTACTCCCAAACTGTCAAATCATCAGGATTGAGATCGGATTTAGGATTGCCATTTGCGATCGCCTTTTCAGGCGCAGTAAAATTATCTTCTTGAGATTCGTACCGAGTCAAAACTTCCTCCTCCTCGTCGCATTTTTGCCCCGCAACCAATTGCTCGCGGCTCACCAAGACACCCACAAGCGCAGCCTCTAAGCCGAGACTTCCAAGCATCAAACTCCAAATCAGAATTTCTGTCATAAAAGGAGTTAAAAATTAAAAACTCAAAAGACTCGCTTTTAACCTTCAATCTTTAATTTTCAAATAGCCTTCCACCACACAATCTGCACCCACCGCGCGCCAAGAAACACGCTCTAAAGTCAAAGCATCAGTCATTGCGGAAAAACCCAAATCTCCCACAGGAGTTGGAGCATCTTGGCCGCCGACAATTTTAGGAGCAATAAAAGCCATAATTTTTTGCACTGCACCTTCAGCAATTGCCTTCGCAGCCAAAGTGCCCCCGCACTCCCACAGTACAGACAGAAAAGATCGATCGTACAAATAAGCCATAACATTAGTCGGTGTCAGCGGCGACAACTCCACAACTTCCACCCCTTTTGCGATTAAAAATTCCTGAAATTCGGGGTTAACCCCAGGCTCAGTCAGCACCAAAGTAGCCGCCACAGAGGTTTCCCACAACCAAGCCGACTTCGGCAAATCCAGAGTACGGCTCATCACCACCCGCAGGGGATTATTCCGATCAGGCTGGTGGCTTGTCAGTAGGGGATTGTCCAGGCGCACTGTATTTCCCCCAACAATCACCGCATCGCACCCGACACGCACCCGATGCACCTCGCTCCGAGCCTCCTCGCCTGTCACCCAAGCGCTGTGACCGGTACTGGTAGCAATTTTACCGTCCAAAGTCATCGCATATTTCAAAATTCCAAAAGGCCGGCGGTACAAAATCCGGTGCACGAAAGCCTCGTTGAGTTTCTGACAAGCTTCCCCTTCCACTCCCGCCACCACTTCAATCCCGGCTTCCCGCAACCGGGCGAGCCCAGTTCCCGCTACTAATGGATTGGGATCGACCATGCCAGCGACTACTTTTGCCACCTTAGCCTTAACTAAAGCTTCGGAACAGGGAGGAGTCCGCCCGTAGTGGTTGCAAGGCTCCAGATTTACGTAAACAGTGGCTCCTTGGGCGAGTTCCCCCGCTTCCCGGAGCGCAAACACTTCGGCGTGAGGTTGACCGGCACCGGGATGAAACCCTTCGCCGACAATTTTGCCGTCTCGGACAACTACAGAACCGACGAGGGGGTTTGGTGCGGTTTTGCCGAGGGCGCGGCGGGCCAAGTCTATGCAGCGGCGCATCATGGCTCGATCGAACTCTTGAACTTCGCTGTTGTCCAGTTGTTTTGTAGATTGCTGCTGTCGATTAGCTGAATTGGCGATCGGTTTAGCGTCCGCCTCAAAAGTTTCCATAAGATTTTGCTGTGATATCTAACCCTAAGTTTAGTAGACCTCTTGCAAAAATCTTCGAGTCATAGAGTAACCGCAGATATCGGGCAGATAAACACCGATTGACGCAGATGGTTTCAGGGTATTTTCGGATTTTTGCAAGAGATCTAATGAGTTTGATGCTAATTTTTGCCGAGATCCGACGATCGATTGGATGTGTAGGCGGGGCCCGCGATCGGGCGATCGACCAGGCACGCCCAAACAAATAGCTTTAACATGAAGAAACAATAGCAGGCGCTTGAGAAAAAACCATGAGTCAGGACATGAAGCGGGAATTTGCCAGCCGCGACGAATTAATAGCCTACGTGCGCGAACAGTTCCCCCAAGCCACCGCCCGGGATAGCAACGTACCCCCAACCCTAGGCGGGCGCCAAGCTGCGGAAAAAGCACTGCAACAAATCGATCCCGGCAAATACGCCTCAACCCGGAACTTTCTCAACGGCGCAGTAACGCGGTTGTCGCCTTATTTACGCTACGGCGTTTTGAGTCTTGCCGAAGTCCGGGATGCCGTACTCTCGAAAGTGCAGCATCCAGAAGATGCCGTGAAACTTATCAACGAGTTGGGTTGGCGGGATTATTGGCAGCGACTGTACGCCGAATTGGGCCAAGGGATTTGGGAAGACCGGGAACCCTACAAAACTGGTTACACTGCTCAAGATTACAGCGAAACTCTGCCGCAGGATGTCATTGAGGGCTCGACTGGTTTAGTTTGCATCGACAGTTTCAGCCGCGAGTTGCGAGAAACTGGTTATTTGCACAATCACCAACGGATGTGGACTGCCGCTTATTTGGTACACTGGCGCCGTGTGCGCTGGCAAGCTGGATCTCGCTGGTTTTTGGAACATTTGCTAGATGGAGATCCGGCAAGTAACAATCTTTCTTGGCAGTGGGTAGCGAGCACTTTTAGTCACAAGCCTTATTTTTTTAATCGGGAAAATCTGGAACGTTACACTAAGTCGGTTTATTGTCGCGATTGTCCTCTGTACGGCCAATGCGATTTTGAGGGAACTTACGAATATTTGGAGAGCAAGTTGTTTCCCAATGGCGAAAAGGTCGATCGCACGGGCGGTTCTAAAAGCTGGCAACGGCCTAAAAAAGGTCGTTAATTAGTTATTGGTTATTGGTTATTGGTTATTGGTTATTTGTTAACAGTCAACAGTCAACAGTCAACAGTCAACAGTCAACAGTTAACAGTCAACAGTCAACAGTCAACAGTCAACAGTCAACAGTTAACAGTCAACAGTCAGCAATTCTCAAGTTATTATGAACAATCCGATTATTTGGCTGCACGGCGACTGTTTGAGTCCCGAAGGCCCGGCTTTTCAAGCGCACCCAGAAGCCCCAGCTATCTGGGTTTGGGACGACGCGCTCATTGATGAATGGCAGTTAAGTCTTAAACGAATGGTGTTTATTTACGAATGTTTGTTGGAGTTGCCGGTAGTTATTCGGCGCGGCGATGTGGCTGCACAAGTTATCGCTTTTGCTAAAGAATCCGGCGCAAATCAAGTAGTTACAGCAGAAAGTCCTAGTCCTCGGTTTCAGGACATTTGCCGGGAAATTAAGCGATCGCTCCCAGTAGAAGTTTTGCCACCAGAACCCTTTGTTCGCTACGATGGCTACATTGATTTGAAGCGTTTTTCCCGCTACTGGCGCGTTGCTGAAAAATATGTTTTTTAATTGGAATTGGGAATTGGTAATTGCCAAGCCAATTGGTAATGGGGAATTGGTATAAAAACAAGAAAGAGGCAAAGCGGATTATCTTATTTTCCCCCTCTTTCTTTTG
>JBDTEI010000525.1:0-3020 GCA_039922675.1 Microcoleus sp. | reverse complement strand
CCGCAACAGTAACTCGATTTGTTCGATGATTGTCGGGCCGATTAACACTACCGTCCCGCTAAATCCGCCGATCAGAGTTAAATAAACCAAAATCACCGCCAGCCAGCGGGGAACGCGCATGGTTTCGCCCCAATTGACGATCGGGACGATCAAAGCGGCGAGCACGACTGATATCATCAGAATTACGAGCAGGCTGCGTAATTGCCACAGCAGCACTAGCAGTAAGGATGATGCTACAATGAGCAGCAAGTTAGGTATAGAAATTGTAATCCGCTGTTCAGACATGATTAAATAATAAAGGTTTGTATTTACGCTTATGTCATCCCGCAGACCGGGTTTATTTATCTTCTCAGTTACCAAAGATGCTTCGGCAAAACCCGCTCCTACTCATATTATAATAAAAACTAACATCTGGATAAAAAGTTAATATGCAGCCGCAATCTTCAACCCAAGATTTATCAGCCATTTCGTTTATCAAATCACCAACGCTGTTTTACGAATGGCAAAAATATCGCTGTGCTTATGATATTTATCAACCAACTACTGGGACAGAAGATAGCATTCCTTTGTTATTAATCCATCCCATAGGAGTTGGATTGTCAAGAGTCTTTTGGCAGAGGTTTTGCGAAAATTGGTACAAATCAGGTAACACAAATCCGATTTACAATCCCGACCTTTTGGGCTGCGGTGATTGCGAAATGCCCGCTGTGGCTTGCTATCCCGAGGATTGGGCGGCACAGTTGCAGTTTTTCTTGGAGACTGTAGTAAAAAAACCTGCGATCGTACTCGTGCAAGGTGCTTTACTGTGTGTAGCCTTGGAATTAGCCAAAATCCAGCAGGAAAGCGGTTCTAATTTAATCCATTCCTTAGTCCTCGCCGGGCCTCCAGCTTGGGCGGTGATGAACAAACATTCGACAGACAGACAGCAAAGAATTGTCTGGAATTTGTTAGATTCTCCCTTGGGAAATGCTTTTTACCGCTACGCCAGACGCGCTGAATTTTTGCGCTCTTTTTCTGTTAAACAACTGTTTGGCGATGCGGCAAATGTTGACAGCGAATGGTTGGATGCTTTGCAGGCTGGGGCGGCGAATCCTGACAGCCGCCATGCGGTTTACTCGTTTTTAGCCGGATTTTGGCGCCAGGATTATAGTAGCACGATTCAAAAATTTCAACCTCCCGCACTCATTGTTATGGGAGAACAAGCCTCAAGCATCAGTCAATCGGGAAAGAAAGAACAACCAGAGGAAAGACTAGCCCAATATTTGGCTAATTTTCCCAACGCAGAGGGTTTATTAATGCCGGGGCGCAACGTTTTACCCTACGAATCAACCGCAGAATTTGTCGCGGCTGTTGCCGAATTTGTCAATGAGAGTTTTTAACCGCAGATATCAGCAGATGAACACAGATGAACGCGGATGGAATTTCATCCGCGTTAATCCGTGTGCATCTGCGGTTAAAACACTCTAAATTTTAACCGCGATGCCAAATCGTGATACCATCCTTTTGGTCAATCAAAGTAATTCCATTATCCTTAAGTTGATTGCGAATGCGATCGCCCTCAGCGAAATCCCTAGCTTTCCGGGCATCCTTCCGCTGCTGAATCATCACCTCAATCTCCCCATCACTCAAGCCGCCAACCGCCGCATCGTTGTCAGCTTCCGGCTGAACTTCCAACCCCAAAACCTCCGCCAAACTCACCAAAGTCAGCCACTTTTGCTGCAACAATTCCGGTGAAGTTTCAGTTTTGCCTTGATGCACCAAAATATTGCTTTCCTTACCCAATTCCTTAGCCAATTCAAACAAAACAGCCAAAGCAGCCGGAGTATTAAAATCATTATCCATCGCTGCTTGGAATTCCTGCACAGCTTCGGTATCCTGTTCAGTTTTCTCAATATCCCAACTCAGTTTATCGGCATATCGGAGCCCAAAAAGCAAGCCTTCGTTGATTGTATTCCAGCCATTTCTAGCAGAGGCGATCGCATCTTCGGTAAAGTCTATCTGACTGCGATACTGCGCCATAAACACAAACAGCCTCACCGCCATCGGTTCCACCGCTTTTGACTTATCACTCTTACTCCCCCCCTTAGCAAGGGGGGGCTGGGGGGGGTCAGATTCAGAATCGCCCGACCAATTCCCCTCCAACAAATCGCCAATTGTAATAAAATTGTGCAAAGACTTCGACATCTTTCTGCCATTGACAGTCACAAAAGCATTGTGCATCCAATAATTAGCGAGAGACTTACCCGTCGCGGCTTCAGATTGAGCAATTTCGTTTTCGTGGTGCGGAAAAGTTAAATCGGAACCGCCGCAGTGAATATCAATAGTTTCGCCCAAACAATCGCGCACCATTGCCGAACATTCAATGTGCCATCCGGGGCGACCTTTTCCCCAAGATGAATCCCAAAAAGGTTCGCCTGGTTTTGCGCTTTTCCACAAAGCGAAATCTGAGGAATCTTGCTTTTTTTGAGCTTCTATTTCGGCATTTTCTAATCTACCGCTAGCCCCTGCTTCCATTTCTTCTAACTTACGGCCGGAAAGCTTTCCGTAGTTTTCAAACTTGCGAACGCTGTAGTAAACGTCGCCGCTGTTAGCATAGGCAAAACCTTTATTTTCTAACTCATGAATCAGCCGTTTTATGCCGTCCATTGAGTGTGTGGCGCGGGGATATTCATCGGCCCTGAGAATATTTAGCTTGTCCATGTCGGCAAAATATTCGTCAATGAAGCGTTCGGCTACGGCTTCCATTGTGGAATTTGTCTCGCGGGCGCGCGCGAGAATTTTGTCGTCAATATCTGTAAAATTCTGAACGTAGCGCACCGAGTATCCTCGCCACATCAGATATCGGCGCACCATATCCCACACAATGTAGGCGCGGGCGTGGCCGACGTGGCAGTAATCGTACACCGTAACGCCGCAGCAATACATCCGCACCTTTGAGGGTTCGAGGGGATCGAAAGGTGATTCGCGGCGAGTCAAGCTGTTGTAAAGCGTTAGGGACATGGGATTTGAGATTTGGGATC
>JBDTEI010000524.1:0-8180 GCA_039922675.1 Microcoleus sp. | reverse complement strand
GTCCGTTAATTGTGGCTGACCTTCCCGTGCCGTGTACAGTGCAGCCTCGAAGAGATCGGTTGAATCCTTCCAGGTATAATATATCACCGTTTCCAAAGCAGTCTCAGACATTGCCCGCCATTCGGCATCAGACAACTGACAAATCTGCTCGATCGCTTTTGCCATATCCTCTGGGTCTTCTGGTTTGACAAGTATGCCACCCCCGCCAGCAAGTAGTTCCGGAGCCGCGCCTGCTGGAGTGCCGATGACTGGAGTGCCGCAAGCCATCGCTTCTAAAATTGGCAAGCCGAAGCCTTCTGTTTTGCTGGCAAACAGCCAAGCATCGCATTTGCTGTAAAGTTCTTTGAGTTGGTCTTGGCTAGGTAATATCTCATACTCAGTACCCTCGGGCAGCGGCAAATGGGGGGCAGGAGGTTCACCGGAACCAAAGGCAACTAAACGAAGGTTAGGGATTCTTTCAGCCACTAGCTTGAAAGCTTTAATCACAAGAGCGCAGCCTTTCCAAGGAGTTATAGAATAGTACATCCCGACTGTGGGAACTGACTGCTTGCCCCGCCGCTGCCCCGATCGCGAGAGGGGGTCGTAAAACTGTGTGGTGTCCACAGTGGGAGGCACCAGAGATACAGACAAATTACCAAATTCATCCCTAGCCTTGTTTTCCAGCCACTTAGCGACGGCAATTTTGTGCATCGGCAGCCGCCAAGTTGCATCTACTCGCTCTTTTGGTGTGTAGTCAAAAGCTTCGTAGTGTTGAAGAAAATATACTTTCGCTCCTTTGCTCGGGGAGAGTTTAGACACCCACTCGGCAGTTTCCCACCAAGTAGCAATGATAATATCGGCATCAGGTACGTCACTGTCGGTAACTGGACGGTTGGTTTCGATCACTCGACTTTCGAGATCGTTTACATTGTCAAAATAACACCATTTTTTCACCGGAGCGGGTTCCCAACCCCTACCCCTGACCACAGAGCGCAATTGTTGCATAAGAGTTGATCGTCCCGGGGGTGTAGAGACGATACATATTTTGTGTCCTCGCTTTTGGAGAATTTCTGTGTAGATAGATAAAACCCTCATGCCACCTGTAAGAGCAAGGGTAGGAAGGACAAAAGTAATTTTCATAGATAGGTAGATGTGGAAAATCAAATCTGCTCGATCAAACTTCTCCATCCTAATCCATTCTCACTTACGAGTCTCTTTTTGGGTTTAGTGCAGGGTGTAGGTGAATTTTGGAGGCGATCATCACTTGAGGTTGAGCCGACCTTACTTTGTCGTCAGGCACTTTTCCCAATTAGAAATTGCCAGATGTGTGAGGACTAGACAAGTCTAACCTGTAACGGCGCGAGCATTCTAACCTCCGTTGCACTCTGGTTCATATTTTGGCAGGCGGTAACATTGAACGAGTATTCGCTAGTAGATGGGGTCAGAATTCGTGTCGGGACTGCTGGGTATAAAACAGGACACGAGCAATTTTAGTTTTGGCAGAAGCACCCCACCAAACGATATTCAGTTCCTGCTCAGAATCCGGCGCCGAGAAGGTGGCTGCGGGCAGAATTTCAAATGGCTGCTGTTAGCATCTAACCTCAACTTTTTCGACAGAGTAGGGAGAACTGGAATCTACATCAATAATGTTGTCGCGCTGTTGAGATTTTTCTATAGCAACTTTCAATCCTGCTTCAAAACGCTTGGTGGCATCTTCCCAAGTGTAATTGGTTACCTTAGCATAGGCGGCTTCGGATATGGCTTGCCATTCGGCATTAGGCAACTGACAGATATGCTCTATGGCTTTTGCCATTTCTTCAGGATCTTCGGGTCTTACAAGTATGCCAGTACCGCCGCTCAAAATTTCAGGAGCAGCGCCTGCTGGGGTACTGATGACGGGAGTGCGGCACGCCATCGCTTCGATAATTGGCAAGCCGAAGCCTTCAGAGCGGCTAGCCAGCAGCCACGCATCGCATTTGCTGTAATAGTCTTTGATTTTGTCTTGGTCGGGTTGAATTACAAACTCGGTATTGGCCGGTAGGGGCAATTCCGGGGATGGAGCCTCTGAACTGAAGGCAACCAGACGCAAGTTGGGAAATTTTTCCGCCGCTATGGAAAAAGCTTTGAGGCCGATGTCAGTTCCTTTCCAGTAGAGTTTAGAGTAAAGTATGCCAACTGTAGGAACCGATTGTTTGTTGCGAGGACAGGCGTAAAATTGTTTAGTGTCAACGGTCGGAGGAGCTAAGGAAACTTGGCGATCGCCGTATTTAGTCCGAGCTAGGTCAACTAACCACTCAGAGATCGTAATTTTGTGCATCGGCAGCATCCAGGTTGCTTCTACCCTACCTTCGGGTAGATAGTCAAAAACTTCGTGGTGCTGGATAAAATAAGCTTTTGCTCCTTTGGTGGGGGAGAGTTTTGCTACCCACTCGGCGGTTTCCCACCATGTCGCAACTACTACGTCAGCGTCAGGCACATCTTTGTCCTCTATCGGGCGCCAGCGATCGGTCATTTTGTGTTCTACACCTAAGTTGTCGAAAAATGAAGGTTCGTTTTCAGGTGTAGCAATCCAACCCCGTCCCCGCAGCAGCGACTTGACTTGTTGGCGCAGACTCGCTTGGACGTGGGGTACAGAAATGACGAACACGGAGTGGCCTTGCTTTCTTAACAATTCTGCGAAAATAGATATTACTCGTATTCCACCAGTAAGAGACAGAGTAGGAAGAACAAAGGTGATTTTCATGTTTAACTCCCGCTGAAGACTCCGACTCGTCGATACAGGCGCTGTGATGAGCGCGCTTTGTTAGAGCCAGACAGGAAAGAGGGGCGGGTGAATATTAATTACCGCTTTCCCGGTGTGTACATACAATCAAACCTAGCGACTGTTCATAACACCAGTGTATCGATGACCAAAACTTCGCTGTGATTCAATTTATATTAATGATGGATGGGATGACGAAACAGTTCCCATAGGCATATTTTTTGATGTATGTAAAAGTTATGCCTCAAGATAGATCCCTAATCAAACAGTAGCTTTTTTTCGCGGCTAACACCCAGCTAAAAAACACTTCCTGTATAACATAACAGCAGTTGCTTATCCTACAGATGGGTAAGTAGGGATAACCGGAAATTACCCAACCTTTACTGTGGAGCGATAAGGTAGCATAGGTAACAATATTCATTAGATAGACGATCGCCACCTGCAAAATTTTATACTGAAACATCCAAGAAGAAAATTCTTACTTTCTTTGAGAATGTTGATTTCCCGATCGCTCCAACAGCTCTAAACACCGATCGCCCGCTTTGATTTTTTGGCAACTGTGCTGTCAGCATTTCTTGACAAAATAGGATATTTCGTCAGGATTTAGAGATGGTAGCTTACTCAAATATCGGCATGGATGCGATGCGAGCGATCGCCTGTCAGGCGATCGCGCGAATGACAGTTCGGCACGCACTCATCAGGGAAGAAACCAGGTATTTCAACTATCCCTCGCTCTCTCTCTTGTCGCCGCGCCTGAAAACACCAGTTTGATGCGTCCGGGACTGTTAGAAAAAGTAGGTTTAGCAATTGGGGTACAGAATATAGAGTTTCATCCGTATAAATTTAATTGGCTGCGTAATTTATCAATTTTTTAATCAAAGGCGATCGCCTGAAACGGTAGCAAAAGCAACAGCTACTTCTAAGTAGAGTAGATCTAGCCTGTCTAAGTAATTACCGTAAAAAAAATTAGCAAATTAGCAAATTATCAAATGACCGTGTAAAAATCAAAGAAATAGTCAGGACAGGGCGGCATAGATCGTGCTAACCTTGACAAACAAGCACCAGCCACAGCTTAGCGGTATGTATCAAACGAGTTCGCAGATAAAACAATTATTGTTATGAAATAATCATTATTCCTAAGTTTGCAAATCCGGATGACAATCGGCGTACTCGTGGGAGTTGTGCTGCCGATGCTTGCAGCGATATGGTTTGCCAGTTTTCATGCAGCTAACATGATTCGATCGCACAACAAAATCTAGAATCAAAAGCAGATGTCTTAACACAAAGCGTCTCCAGGTGGGAACAAAATAACCTTTAAGTGTTGCGCAGCATCAGTCAAAATCCGAATACAGTCAGCATGAATGCCCGCAAAAATTTGCCGCTGCTAGTTAGCATCAACCGCAACTACAGCGACATATATATTGCCGAAGCCTACAATTTAGAAGAGTACCTAGCTAGCTAGCTCGATCGTAACAGTCCGCATCGGCAAAATCGGCATGGCTTTTTTAATAGATGAAAAAGGTCAATTAATCGTTTATACCGACCAGAAATTACTTGCAGGAAAGCCACGAACAAACCTCAGCCACTATTCGCCAGTCAAAGCCCTATTAGCAGGTAAAAGCAGTGCATTTTACTTCACCGAAAAGCAGGGTATCAAATGGCTTTCACATCTGAAAAAGCTAGACAGCGGCTGGGTCGTAGTTATCTTGCAGCAAGAAGAAGAGGCTTTAGAGAAAGTACATTTATTTTGGCATTTGGCAATGACTATTACCGTTATTGCAATCTTGGTAGCCGACAGTTTAACGTGAATATTAACCAGCCGTTTGGTTCGAGCGATCGAGCAATTGACATGGGCTACAGAAAAACTTTCTGGCGGCTACTAGAATCAGAGAGTAAATATCGATCGCCAAGACGAATTGGGAACTTTAGCCGCAGCTTTTAATGGCATAGCTGTGCAGTTGCAAAATTTATGTGCTAGCTCTGAAGCTAAAAATCAGGAAGCAGAACTAGCTCGCATCGAAGCAGTCGAAACTAGCAAGGCAAAAAGTAGATTCCTGGTAAATATGAGCTTTGATTTCCGCTGTGCTCTGAATCCGATTATCGGCTACAGCGGAATGTTAGAAGAGGAATTATTAGATCTGAATTATGAAAAAAACATCCTAGATTTGCAAGTAATTAATAAAGCAGCTCTACATTTGCTATCTATCATTAATGATATTTTGAATGTTTCTAAAATTGAGGCTGGCACAATAAACTTATACTTAGAAGTCTCCGAAATTTCGGCGATAATTAATGATCTCGCTACTAAAATTCAACCTGTGGCTGACAAAAAATGCAATATTTTGACCGCCAACTGCCCGCAAAATATCGGCACGGCTTATACTGATGTTCCTAAAATTTCTTAGTGTTTGTCAACTCTGCTGACGAGTGCCAATACATTTACTGAAGCTGGTGAAATCACTTTAGAAGTCAGCCGATTTAGCAGGAAGATGGAAGATGGAAGGGAAAACAATGAAGAGAAATTTAGTGATTTGGGAGAGCAGGAATAAGCATCGGAGCTTTCAGATTTGGAAGAATGGATTAGTTTTAAAGTCAGCTATACTGGAATTGGGATGAATTCAGAGGAAATAGAAAAAGTATTTCAACATTTTACGAAAGTTGACTAATCTACTGGTTGTAGGTAGGGCAGCAGTACGGTTTTGGGACTGGCAATTACCAAGAATTTTTGTTAGATCATGGGCGGAGATTTTCGTCTGGAGAGCGATTTGGAAAAAGGGTCAACTTTTATTGTAGAATTGCCAGCGATAGTCGCTGAAATAGCAGCTAGTTAAAGAGGATTTGCCAAGCAATAATTGCCAAGGCTAAATCTGCGATCGCGTGGCTGATATAACTAGACCACAGCGAACGGTAAGTCAGATAACACTGCGACCAAATTATCCCGGCGCTGAAGACAGCTAAGGAGCCTAAAATCACGCCGCGCCAGTCGCTGTAGGCTGCGATTACAAAAATGTGGTGGAGCGTGAAAAATAGCGAACTGAGAAATATTTCTCCTCTTCCGGGTATCAGAATCTGGCATTTGTTGCAGACAAACCACCGCCAAGTAAATTCTTCAATCAGTGAGTTAACTAGCACAAAATATGCTTCAACAATTAAGTAAATATTAGGGCTGCTAATACCCAGTTGCTGCGCTTTTTCTTTGGCAGCTACAGGATCGATCCAGTGCTGACCGAAAAGGCTGTAGATACCCACAATCACCGCAAACATGAATGTTCCCCAAATAGCGCCAGCGAGCAATTCTCGGCGCTTGGGGAGGGAAAAATGTAGTTTTTGCCGATCGACTAAAACAGACCAGGCGATCGGAAAAACCAGCAACCAAACTTGACACGAGGCTGACAGTGTTTGTCCCCAGCTTCCGGCAATATATAATGCTGTTACTGCACCAATACTGGCGGCTGGGACAAGCAGTGTGAGAGCTAAGAGTGCTGTTTTGCGATCGCCATTATCCAGCATTTTTGACGCTCCCTGTGAAAATTTGATTGATATCAAAGATAAAATCTTGTCCACTGCGGACAGGTGAGTTTTGTGCCGCTTATAAAAGTGGCGGGCTTTTGTTGCATCGCAAAAGATATAGTTGCACAAAATTGAAGACTCTGCCACTAAAGCAGTTTCGCTTTCAACAAAATGTTCATGTAAGAACAATTTGATCATCTGTTGGTATTTGTGGCTCGAAATACCATAAGATGATTTAATCCTTAGTAGCTGTGTCTTTTGGCTAAATGGCGATCGCAATCGATTTTGGAACTAGCAACACCGTCGTCGCTCGCTGGAATCAGGCTATCCAGCAGCCCGAAACTTTGAAATTACCGGGATTGTCGGCAATCTCGGCTCAAAATCCGCCCCTAATTCCCAGTTTGATCTACGTTGAGGACGCTGCTCAAAGTAAAGTAATAGTCGGTCAACAAGTGCGCGACCAAGGCCTCGATTTGAGTGGAGATTCTCGGTTTTTTCGCAATTTTAAGCGGGGAATTGGCACTTCTGTTCAGGGTTTTGTGCCGGAACTTGACGGAAAAATTGTTGATTTTGAACGAGTAGGTGAGTGGTATTTGAGCAAAATTGTCAATTCAATTCGCGAACTTCCTTTACCTGTAGATTCTTTGATTTTTACTGTGCCGGTAGATAGTTTTGAAGCTTATCGACATTGGTTGGGTAAAGTGTCTCAATCTCTGCAAGTAGAACAGGTGCGGATGTTGGATGAACCTACGGCGGCTGCTTTGGGTTACGGTTTAGCCGATCGCGAAAATCTGTTAGTCATTGATTTCGGCGGCGGAACTCTCGATCTTTCTTTAGTGCGCCTGGACATTAACAGCAACAAAAAGCCGCTGGGTTTTCTGCTGAAATGGGGCGAAAAGTTATTAGCTGAATCTTCGGCACAAAAGGCAAAAGTTGCCCGGGTTTTAGCTAAAGCCGGACAAAATTTGGGCGGTTCTGATATTGATAATTGGCTGGTTGACTATTTTGTCAAAAGGAAAGGGCTGGTAAAATCTCCGATTACGACGAGATTGGCAGAACGGTTAAAGATTCAGTTATCTTTGGTAAATAAGGCGACTGAGGTTTATTTTGATGACGAAAATTTTGAGAGTTACGAATTAGAATTAGACCGATCGAGCTTTGAATCTATCCTCGCCGAACATCAGTTTTTTGAGAACCTCGACGAGTGCATGAATCAAGTATTGCAGCAAGCGCGGCGCCAAGGCTTAGAAATTGCCGATATTGATGCAGTTTTGCTCGTTGGCGGTACTGTACAAATTCCGGCTGTGCAACGCTGGGTGCAGCAATATTTTGAGCCGGCAAAGATTCGATGCGACAAACCCTTTGAGGCGATCGCCCAAGGTGCTCTACAATTGAGTCAAGGCATAGAAATCAAAGATTTTCTCTATCACAGTTACGGTATTCGCTACTGGAACCGCCGCGAAAATTGCCACAGTTGGCACAGTTTAATCAAATCCGGTCAGTCGTATCCGATGAGTGAACCGGTAGAATTAGTCTTGGGAGCTTCTTTAGAAAATCAGCCGAGTATTGAATTAATTATCGGCGAATTGGGAGCGGAAACTGGCGGGACGGAGATCTATTTTGATGGCGACAGGCTAATTACTCGCCAACTCGCGGGCCAAACCTCGGTACAGCCGCTAAATGACAAAGATGGAGCTCGCAGTATCGCGCAATTGACGCCGCCTGGGTATCCGGGGGGCGATCGCATCAAAATCTTCTTCCGCGTTGACGAACAGCGATTTTTGCGGATTACTGTGGAAGATTTGCTGACAAATGAAACGTTGTTAGAGGATAAACCAGTGGTGCAGCTAAGTTAGGAAGAGACTTTAGAGGTAAGGTGCGCGGCCCGGCGCACCCTACGGATTCTTTTAAAAACAAATTGTTAAAAATA
>JBDTEI010000523.1:0-3121 GCA_039922675.1 Microcoleus sp. | reverse complement strand
TACTTGCGTAATTGTACCAAGTTAAGTTCTAATCAGAATAGTCCGAATTACTCAGCCGCGCACTCAACAGATACATTTGCTGCGAAATAGCTGCGGTACAGGATTTAAAACATGACTTCTAATCAATTATCTCCAGAAATTACATCCGAATCGATCGCACCAGCCGCCCTCGACAGCGCACAATTAGCCACAACGGATGCCCCCTTTCCGATTGTGGGGATTGCCGCCTCAGCAGGAGGGTTGGAAGCATTTACGGGGCTACTCAGCCATTTACCAGTAGATACGGGTATGGCGTTTGTGCTGATTCAGCATTTAGCGCCCGATCACAAGAGTTTGCTGACCGAGATTCTCGCCAGAGAAACGCAAATGCCTGTTAGTGAGGTAAAAGACGGCGTAGCTGTAGAGCCGAATCAAGTCTACATCATTCCGCCAAACACCAAAATGGTGCTATCTAAAGGCGTGCTGCAACTATCACCCCGCGAGAAGATTTATGGCAAATATATGCCGGGAGATGCGTTTTTTACCTCATTGGCGATCGATCGCGGACACAAAGCCATCGCCGTAGTATTATCCGGGGGAGACGGAGACGGTTCACTGGGACTCAAAGCAATCAAAACAGCCGGAGGCATGACTTTTGCCCAATGTCAAGACACGGCAAAATTCGATAGTATGCCTAACACCGCTGTGGCTACAGGAAATGTGGATTTTGTTCTGCCGCCGGAAAAAATTGCCGAGGAACTGGCAAACTACAGTCGCAATCCCCTTCTCACTTCCCCGCTTCCCCAGACAATAGTTGAGGAATCGCCCGAACAGCAAGATGCCCTGGGAACTATTTTTGCGCTGCTGAAATCGACCACAGGTATTGATTTTACCCACTACAAACGCACCACGATCGCTCGACGCATCCAGCGACGGATGGTATTGTACAAGCTAGATAGCTTGGAGGATTACGCCGAACACCTTCGCAAAAATTCGGCTGAAGTCAAAGCTTTGTATGAAGAAATCCTGATCCACGTTACCAGTTTCTTCCGCGACCCCGAAGCCTTTGACAAGTTGAAAGAGCTGGTTTTTCCCACGATTACCCAAAATAAATCAGCAAATGCTCCGATTCGGATTTGGGTGGCGGGATGTTCGACTGGTGAAGAAGTTTACTCGATCGCCATTTGCTTGTTAGAGTTTTTGGGCGATCGAGTTATCGCACCGCCGATCCAGATTTTTGCCACAGATATTAGCGAGACGGCGATCGGCAAAGCGAGGTCTGGCTCCTACTCAGAAAACCAGATGGTAGAGGTTTCACCAGAGCGGCGTCAACGCTTCTTTATTCGCGCCGAAGAAGGACGTAGTTATACAATCTGCAAAGCAATCCGCGAACTGTGTGTATTTGCCCGACAAGACTTAGGTAGCGACCCGCCTTTTTCCAATCTCGATTTAGTTAGCTGTCGCAATGTGCTGATCTACTTGGGGGAGTCATTGCAAAAAAAAGTGATGCCGATTTTTCATTACGGTCTTAACCGAACTGGCTTTCTCCTGTTAGGCAATTCAGAGACTCCCGGAAAATTTTCATACTTGTTTACTTCAGTACATAAAAAGTCTAAAATATATGCCAAAAAGTTGAATGCAGCACGTCCAAGTTTTTCGTTTATGCCGAGTTCCTATCCTGTGGCTAAAGTAAATGAACTGCCGGGAGTGAACGAGAATTTGATAAATGGCTTTGACTTACAGCGAGAAACTGAACAACTGATTTTGAATCGCTATGCCCCAGCCAGCGTGCTTGTCAACGAGCAGATGAAAATTCTGCAAGTGCGGGGAGAGATCGACCCTTATTTTAAAGTGACAGCCGGAACGCCGAACTTAAACTTGCTGACAATGGCAAGGGCAGGCTTGCTGCTCGATCTTCGCACCGCCATGTATCAGGCACAAACGCAGAACGTGACGGTTAGGAAAGAAGGGGTATCGGTTGAATGGGGCGGGCGATCGACTACCGTCAATATTGAGGTGATCCCGTTCGAGCCACAGGCTGTCGAAACACGCTTTTTTTTGTTGCTATTTGAAGAGGTTGCGCCCACGGCGGCAGACTCGATCGCCGTCACTTCCCAAAGTGGCGATCCAGGCGATCTAGAGCCGGAAAAAGAGCGGCTCAGACAGGCACTTGCCATCGCTAACCAAGAAAAAATTGCGGCTCAAGCTCACCTGCAATCGCTGATCCAGAATCAGGAAAATCTCAACCAAGACCTCAAAGTTGCCAACGAAGAAATCCTGTCAAGCAACGAGGAGTTGCAAAGCACCAACGAGGAGCTAGAAACTGCCAAAGAAGAGATTCAAGCCACTAACGAGGAACTCACCACAACTAACGAGGAACTTCGCAGCCAATATTTTGAACAAAGCCAGCTCAATAACGATCTGACAAATTTGCTTGCTAGTATCAATATCCCAGTCTTAATGCTGGCAGACGATTTACAGATTCGACGCTTTACGCCAACGGCGCAGGGACTTTTTAATCTGATTCCCACAGATATTGGACGACCTTTTAGCGACATCCGATCGACTCTTGATGTTCCTGACTTGGAACAGATTATTTTGGAGGTGATTGATACTCTCCACACGAAAGAACAAGAAGTTCAAACTGAATCGGGATATTGGTACAACCTCCGCATTCGTCCTTACCGCACAGCGGAAAATAAGATTGACGGGGTGGTAATGGTTTTGATTGATATTGATGGTCTTAAACGCAGTGCCAGAACCTTGGAGGAGGCCCGCAACTACGCTGAAACTATCGTAGAAACTGTGCAAACGCCTTTAGTCGTGCTAGATGCTGATTTCCGAGTGAATAAAGCCAATCGATCGTTCTATGAAACGTTTCGGGTTTCTTCCTCAGAAACATCAAAATCTTCGCTGTTTGAGCTAGGGAACGGGCAGTGGAATATCCCCCAATTGCGATGGGTCTTGGAAGATATTCTGGTTAGTGAGGTTCAGCTTCAAAACTTTGAGTTGGATCACCTGTTTGAGCAGATCGGGCAGAAAACTATGCTGCTGAATGCTTGTAAACTTGAACGAGAAGACAAAGCTTTAATGATTCTGTTGTCGATCGAGGATATCACCGATCGCAAGCAGTTTGAAATAG
>JBDTEI010000522.1:0-6301 GCA_039922675.1 Microcoleus sp. | reverse complement strand
TAAGCGGCGCAGTTGAACCCGGAACTGTCATCACAATCGGAGAGGAAAAAATCGGTAAACTAACCAGTTTTGCCGAAACAGAATCCGGCTGCTTTGGTCTTGCTTACATCCGCACCAAAGCGGGCGGTGCAGGACTAAAAGTGCAGCTAGGAGAAATTGCCGGAGAAGTAGTAAACCTGCCTTTTTTAAGCTCCGATCAGACGGCGGTTGAAACCGCGTCTCTACAAACAAAACCCACCTCCGTGGGTTGAAGACCGGGCGTTTCAACCGCCGTCGGATCTTATTAAATGATGATATATCCATCGTTAAAAACGGCGGTTGAAACCGCGTCTCTACAAACAAAACCCAGATGGTGCGTGGGTTGAAGACCGGGCGTTTCAACCGCCGTCGGATCTTATTAAATGATGATATATCCATCGTTAAAAACAGCTTGACTCACCCGTTGTTCCGACTCTACGGGGTCACTGTAATGAGTATCAATATGTTTGATAAAACCTTCCCGATAAGCTTTGAGATAGGAGTTAAGTGCTTCGATATCCTGCTCTCCTGTCGCGTAACTGCTATCTCTTCTAAACTGACCAGATTCCTTAACAAAAGCCATATCAATTTGCCACAAAGCTGTATCAATCGGGCGATAGGCCAAATCAACAATATCGTAAGCTGCGAATCCTTGGGACTTCATAAAACTCATTACCTCATACATCTGACCGAACAAAGTAACTTCTACAATTACATATTCAGTCTGCCGCAAAATCTCAGTTGCTCCCGCTAAAACATCTAATTCCTTTCCATCTACATCAACCTTGATTAAATATGGGCCTGGCAAGTTTCTTTCCATGCATATTCCATCCAGCGTAATTGCTGGGATGTTTCTCAAATAAGGATTGCTGCTGTCAGTAATGGGATTTTTGGAAATCGAAGAATGCAACATCCCGGGACTGACGCTGAGAGTGCAAACTCCCGATTCTTTGGTGGCCGCAGCAATAATGTATTCTGCACTTTTAAGTTTGCGGCAAATTTTGGCGAGGTAAGGTTCATTTTCGGCGATGGGTTCAATTAGCAAATGTCGCGCATTCGGGAAAATTTCGTAAAGGTTAAAGGTTCCCAATGCCGCACCGACATCAATCACAGTTTTTGGTTCAAAACCTAAGTTTTTCGCCAGCATTAAGCTGCCTGTCATTGTGTTTCTGAGAATTCCTGTTTGTTCTTCGCTCATAATTTTTATCCTGATTTTTTTTAAATTATTGTAGTTATTGTAGGGTGCGTCAGGTCAGAATATTACGATCGCAAACTAAGATTTTACGCCCTGACGCACCCTACGACGGTTAGCTAACACTCGCAATGAAAAAAATATGTTTCAAGCACAAACTAAGAATTTGTGGCCTGAAGCACCCTATGATTAGTTAGCTAACACTCGCGACACAAACAGATTTTCACCAAACCTGCTACTATTTCGCCGATTTATGCGCCTTTTTTTCCGATTCGACAGATTGCAAAGCTTCGTCGAGAATTGCCCGTGCTTCTTCGGCTTTGCCCCTAGCTTCTCGATAGCGGACGTTAGCTTGAGCGAAGTTTTTGAGAACCTTGAAACCGTCTTTGAGGCGACTAATTTCTTCGGCACTCACAGCCTCATCTGTAAACAAAATATCGATCGCCTCCCGGATTTTTAGCGCTTCTTCGCGGGATTCCATGACTTTCAATTTGAGACTTGCCAAATTGCTCAAAATCTGCACGGCTTCGGTAATCGCGTCCTCGCCTTCAGACGCAGCATCTTCGATATCCTTAACTTCAACAAACTGTTTGGGGCCGAATCCTTCTGCGAGCTCTGTAGGTAGCTTGCCTTCATCCATCAGCAGCATCAGCTTATCCATTGCTTCTTCGCGGGCTTTCGCTGAATCTTTCCCTTTGACGGCTAAAATAATTTCGGGGCTTTGAGGAAGTGTATAGCGAACCATATTTTGACCACAAGTGTGCGACAACAATTGAATGATATTTTATCTTTATTCGATCGCCTGTTGCAGCTATCAATCCGCCCCCTTACCAGAAAGAATTGGTTTAAAGCCTGAACCCTTGTAGGGAGAGATTAAAATCAGACTATTGATTACTCCAATCCTCGGACTTCTTTTGTCAAGTGCTGTCAACCCAACGACTGGCTCCCCTCGGCTTCGCTCAAGCCAAGCTGTCAACTGTCAACTGTCAACTGTCAACTGTCAACTGAATGAACAACCGCTTGTCAAAAGTTGACACTTATACACTCAAAAGGAACCCTCGACCATGAAAGATAAAATTCTTAACTTCCTCAACTTGATTCTAGTAGCTGATGTGTTTTTCGTCTTTGCTATTTTTGCGTGGTTTGCGATCGCCGTTGCAGGGCGATCGACCGGGGTGAATCTCGGTTTCGATTTATGGTACAGTCTGTGGCAGCCCGTATTTAATCCAGCCCTCGGTATTTTGATGGGCGGTGCAATTCTCAGCGGTATCGTTAACCAAGTTTCTAAACGCCTCAATCCCAAGTAGAATTGATGTTGTATTTGAGACGGTGATTTGGGAGGCTAGAGCCGCTAAATTAGGTTGAAAATCAGGATTGAACGAATCGGGATCTAAAAATATCAACCATGTTCTGAGGAAGAAAAGTCTGGCATAAATTATGGGAGAACAAAAACGTATCGGCATTCTCACCAGCGGGGGTGACTGTGCAGGATTAAATGCAGTGATTCGAGCCGTTGTTTACCGCGCCACGGAAACTTACAATTGGCAAGTGATGGGAATTCGTCAAGCCACCAAAGGATTGATGAGTCGTCCTCCTGAAGCAATTGCCTTGAATGTGGAGAAAGTAGACTCCTGGCTCACCATTGGCGGTACGATGCTAGGCACTACAAATGAGGGCAACCCTTTCGCCTTCCCGATGCCTGATGGCACTTTGCGCGATCGCTCCGATGATATTATTCAAGGCTATCATCAACTCGGTCTGGATGCCTTAATTGTCATAGGTGGCGATGGCAGTCTCGCCATTCTCAGAAAGATTGCTCTCGCAGGTAATTTGAATTTAGTTGCTATTCCTAAAACTATTGATAATGATGTCGGAATTACCGAGCGATCGATCGGTTTTGATACTGCTGTCAACATTGCCACAGAAGCACTAGACCGCTTGCATTTTACTGCGGCCAGTCACAGCCGCGTGATAATTGTTGAAGTCATGGGACGCGACGCCGGACATATTGCAATTAGTGCCGGAATAGCTGGGGGAGCTGATATAATTCTGATTCCCGAAATTCCTTACAAAATTTCCCAAATCTGTGCCAAAATCAAAGAACGCCAAGAGCGTGGGAAAACCTACTGTTTAATTGTAGTAGCGGAGGCAGTTCGCACAGAAGCAGGCGAATTAGTAATGCACACAAATCGCTTAGGTCAAAGTCGATTAGGCGGAATCGGTCAGTATTTAGCTGATACAATTTCTGAATGTAGCGGTGCAGAAACCCGCGTCACCGTTTTGGGACACACTCAACGCGGGGGAACACCTTCTTCGCTAGAAAGATTAATTGCTTCTGCTTTTGGCGTCGCAGCAGTTGATTTAATTGCCGAAGAGAAATTTGACCGCATGGTATCTTGGCAGCAGCGAGAAGTTGTCAGCGTTCCATTGGAAGATGCGATCGCCAAATACAGACCTGTAGACTTCAATGGTACTCTGGTTAAAACGGCCCGCGGTTTGGGAATTTGCTTGGGAGATTAGACAATTATTCGTCCTAGTTCTCAAAGAGTAACAAGAAGCAAAGAAACTGGGTTTTTTGGCGATAGAGGGTTTTTGGCTAGTATTTAGTTAAAAAACCCGGTTTCTGACCCATAATTTTCACTTTATTTCCAAAAATCATCGGCGTGTATCTGTGTTTATCTGCTTGACATCTGCGGTTTATTTATCAATCAAAGATTTATGCAGAAAGTAGATTTGGCACTTGTCCAAAAACTTTAGGGTGTAATCCGCACGGGTAGCCCGCCTGCCAGTTTCGATATCGCAGGGGTACGATGGAGTATAGGGACAAAGACCAAGCCCGTTAAGGTTAAGCTTGGCAATAATACCCACAGGAAGGGAAAAATGACACTTAACTTGCGGCGACCGATTTTGATAGGCGGAATAGGACTTTCAGCAGCGCTGTGGCTGTTGGAAACTCTCCAGCATTCGGGCTCAGAAATGGGCGAAACGGCACTCATCGGCTTGGCGGCTGCCGGTGCGGGGTATTGGTGGTGGAAGCAACAATCCCCCAAACTCGAACTCGCACTCCCGCAACCCCTGGCGAACAGGGAAGTAGCCGAAAAAGCGATCGCGACCTCCGAAGCAGCGATTAAGTTGCTCGCCTCAGAAGCTCAAAACTCAGCAAATCCGGCCAATCTAACAGCAAAGCTCGATCGGCTCAAAACCGAATTAGACAGACAAGACTTGCGGATTACCGTAACTGGCGGCAAAGCTGTCGGAAAAACTGCCTTAATTCAAGTTTTAAATTCTAATTGGACATCCCAACAGCCACAAAAGCTGATTTTCTCAGAAACATCACCGCTGTTTGCTAATACCACAAATGTTGATGCCAAAATCGGCGGCGATTTAGTGCTGTTTGTCACAGCCGGCGACATCACGGATTCCGAATTTCAAACATTATCTCAGCTAGCGTCCGCAGGTCAGCGCGTACTGCTAGTGTGGAACAAACTAGACCAATATTTGCCAGCGCAGCAGTCGCAAATTTTGCAGCAGTTGCACCAAAGAATGCAAGGAATATTGGGGACAGAAGATATAATTGCGATCGCAGCTTCCCCGAATTCGATTAAAGTGCGGCAGCACCAAGCGGACGGCACAATTAAAGAACGGATCGAAAATCAAGTTTCTCAACTCGAACCGCTGACGGAAAGATTTACTCAAATCTTAACTCAAGAGCGGCAACAGTTGGTCTGGGCGAGTGCCGTGCGCGAGGCTGCAAGTATTAAATTAGAGGCAAAAACCTTATTAAATGGCGTCAGGCACGATCGAGCGATTCCCATCATAGAACAATATCAATACATCGCCGCCGCCGCCGTTTTTGCTAACCCAGTTCCCGCCTTAGACTTGCTAGCAACAACCGCCATCAGCACCCAACTTATCATCGACTTAGGCGCTATCTACCAGCAAAAGTTTTCCTTAGACCAAGCTAAAACAGTAGCGGGAACTTTAGCAAGCCAAATGTTCAAACTCGGATTAGTAGAACTGTCTACTCAAACTATTACGGGACTGCTGAAAAGCAATGCCGTCACCTATGCAGCAGGAGGCGCGGTGCAGGGAATTAGTGCAGCCTATTTTACTAGAATAGCCGGACTGAGTTTGATTGAATATTTCTCAACTCAAGAATTGGAAAATGCTAAAGGCATCTTCAATCTTACGGAAGTGACGAAAACTTTGCAAGCAGTATTTATGCAAAATCAGCAAGTTTCCTTTTTGCAAGGTTTTATCAACCAAATCGCAAGTCGTCTCACGCCTCAGACATCAGGAGCCCCGGCTGTTAACTCAGCCGCCAATTAAATAGTCCTGGAGACAAGGGTGGCCAGAAACCTTGTCTGTCTGACGATTAGGGCGAGATCCCCCCTTGCAAAAGGGGGGGACAAGAAGCATTCTCAAAGTCCCCCGACTATCCGGGGGATTTAGGGGGATATGGCCTCGGATACAGACGAGAATTATCAAAAGTTTTTGTCTTAAGCTGACTCTAATGGGCAGTCCCTACATAACTCCCCAATAAAAATCTAGAAATCCCTCAAAAATTGTATTAAAATAAGAAAGAGAATGTTATATTTCCACGCTCAATTACATTGCTTAAAAAAGCCGATCGCCAATGGCTGACAATTCCATCCAAGAAAATCGCTTATCCCTAGCCCGCGCCAGTTTGCGCGAAGCCCTCGCGCGCTATTCCCACCTGCGCCAAGGCAAAAAAAACTCGAACAACACAGAATTAGAAGCGGCGCTGCAAACTCAGTTAGATATTTTAACTTCTACTTCCGAAAAACTCGACCATAATGTCATTCGCATTGCTACCTTTGGTCTTGTCAGTCGCGGCAAATCAGCCGTCTTAAACGCGCTTTTAGGTCAAAAAATCCTGCAAACAGGCCCTCTCAACGGCGTGACTCAGTGGCCGCGTTTTGTGCGCTGGACAATTCCCTCTATTCCCACCGCAGACGGTACAGAAAAAATCCAAGTAGAATTAATTGATACTCCCGGACTTGATGAAGTTGGCGGCGAAGTTCGTGGCGAAATGGCCAAACAAGTCACTCGCCAAGCTGACTTAATTCT
>JBDTEI010000521.1:0-5872 GCA_039922675.1 Microcoleus sp. | reverse complement strand
ATGGCGCGATCGCACGAGTTGTACCAATAAAACAACATTGTCAAAACTAATTATGTGTTTTTTATATACCTAATCACATTTTCCGTGGCCGTGCCATCTTCCCAGAGACAGATTTTCCGAAGTCATTAGTCAGTTGACAATTGTTAGTTGTCAGTTGACAGTTGATAGTTGTCAGTTGTTAGTCAAAGGGAATAAGAAAAATGCTCCCACTTTCCAATTCTCCCCCTTTCGTCATCTCCCACTCTCCCACTCTCGCCATCTCCCCCTGTCCTCCTGTCCCACTCTCCAGTTTCTCCAGTCGTCGAAACAAAGTAATTTATGCGCGCAGCAGCTTATTATAAATGAAGGGACAAACTGGATAGGCTGATTTCTGGGAGGAACAAGCAGCGTGAATCACAAGTGGGCAAAAATTATCGGATTATTTTTCGCAGCCGCCACCGTCTTCGGATTCATTGGTTACGCGCTGCAATATCCCAAGTTGGTCAGTAACTCAGTAATGTCGATCGGCTTTCCCAATCTTACCGCAGCTACCGCCAGTGCGATCGACAACAAGCGCGACAAAATCTATCTCAACGGCACTTGGGAATTTGTCCCCGCCATTGGCAACCCCCAAAGTCCCCCCCATCCCCAAGTTGGGGCTCCATCCAAGTACCCGGAGACTGGCAAGAAGAAAAAAACGAATTCATACCAGGAATCATCACTCGCGGCACCGGCAAAGACTGGGAAAACTTCAACAGCAAACAACTATCAAAAGCTTGGTATCAGAAAAATATAGACATTCCCGGCGACTGGAAAAACCGCCGTATTTTTATCGACTTAGCCCGAGTTAGCACCGATGCAGTGATATTTGTCAACGGCATTAACTGCGGTCAAATCGAATGGCCATACGGCAACGTTGAAATTACCAAAGTAGCAAAACCAGGTCAAAACACCCTATCTATTTTAGTCGCGGCAGTATCCGACGAAAAAGACAAAGCCGTGATTATGAGTCCCACAGAAATCTACACCACAAAATCTAACTTGCAATCGCGGGGCATCATCGGCGAAGTCAGGGTTTTGAGCGTAGCGCCAGGCCCGCTAATCAGCGATGTATTCGTCCAAACTTCCACCAGAAAGAAACAAGTTACATTAGATGTAGAACTCAAAGACGTTACCCAAAACGGTCAAGTTAAACTCATCGCGCAAATGCTCGACGAAAAAGGCAAAGTCGAACAAAAATTTACAGGCAGTGCAACCGTTCAAGCCAAACCAATTCAAACCGTAAAAGTCCAGTGGGATTGGCAAAATCCCCGCCTTTGGGATGCCGGCAAACCCAATCTTTACACCATGCAATTGGAAGTAACAGGCAGTGGCGTTAACACGCAATACAACCAACCCTTTGGATTCCGCGAATTTTGGATAGAAGGGCGTAAGTTTTTTTTAAATGGCACCGAGTTTCGCCTGCGTCCCGCCTTGCATTCCGATACTTGGGAAGGCGGGACAGTAGAAGTTTCAGATAGTTTAATAGATGCCTATGTAAAAGCCGGTTTCAATATAACAGAAATCTGGCCTTGGAATCACGACGAACGGGGTAGATGGCACTTTCAAGAACTATTTTCCGAACGCGCAGACCTCAAAGGTTTTCCAATTATGGCTACCGCTTTAGATATTACTCCCATAGCTTGGAGCGAACAGTGGAATAACCGCCAAATCATCGACCGCTGGAAAGGGCGAATGGCAGCAGAAATGCGCCGCTACCGCAATCATCCCTCAGTATTAATGTGGGCGACAAGTCCTAATTATTTCGGCAGCGGTGACGACCAAAATCCCCGCCGCATCGGCCGCAAAAAAATAGAAGGAACTCTCGGCCCCACAGAAGACCAGCGGATGCGGGCAAAAACTCCCTTGGGAAATGAAGCTTTTGCTGCTATGAAATTGGTAGACCCAACCAGACCTGTAATGGTACATCAAGGCGGCACTTTCGGCGATGTTTATTCGCTAAATTCTTATTTAAATGTGATGCCGTTGCAAGAGAGGGAAGAGTGGATTTCTGAGTGGAGCAAAACCGGAGAAATGCCCTACATGGTGGTAGAATTTGGCACGCCTCTGCACGCGACAATGATGCGCAACCGCCAAGGTTTTGATAAGGTGATTGTTAGCGAACCTTGGATGACTGAATTTGCCGCAATATACTTTGGCAAACAGGCTTATGAGTTAGAAACTGCGGCTTATAAAGGTAAAGTTCGCGAGCAATTTGTCAAGGATATGCAGTATAAAAGCTGGCATATGAGCAAGGATTTGGATTTTGCACCTGCTTTTCAAAAGTTGCAGCAGTTATTCACTACAAATACTTGGCGGACTTGGCGGACTTTTGGAATGTCTGGGGGGATGATTCCTTGGCAGCTAGGACACGGTTGGGATGTTTCGGATGCTGGCAGAACTAAGGTGGATATTGGGGGATTTCAACCGGGTCGCCGGGGCGTTTATTTAAAGCAAGTCTCGAATAATCTTATGCATTACTTGCAGCCCGAAGCTTACAATATTTATCCTGGAGGCGAGGCAATTCTGAATAATAACGGCCCGACTTTGGCTTGGATTGCGGGTGCTAATCAGGCTTTTGCTGCCAAAGATCACAGCTTTTTTGCAGGCGGAAAATTGACTAAGCAAATAGTATTAATTAACGATACCAGAACGCAGCAGGATTTTGCATTAAATTGGCGAGTAATGGTCGGGGCAGAAGAGGTTGCAAGTGGTGAAAAGAAGGGGAAAATTGAGACAGCAGGCACGCTATTTATCCCAATTGACGTGAAATTGCCAAATACACTTTCTAGCAAGGATGACGGCGAAATTCGCTTGACTGCGCGAGTGGGCGATCGCCCGCATTCTGATACATTTTCTTTCCGGGTGTTTACCAGTCCAAGCAAAGTCAAGGATGCGGTGACAATCTTCGATCCAGTTGGCAAAACATCGGCAATGTTAAAGCAGTTAGGTTATACTTTTGTGCCTTGGAATGGTTCGCAAGTTTCATCGCTATTAATTATCGGTCGGGAAGCCTTTTCTAGCGGGAAAAATTTGCCGGGAAATTTAGAAACTTTTGTCCGAAATGGTGGCCAAGCAATGGTGTTTCCTCAGCGCAGGGAATGGCTAAAAAACATTGGTTTGCGGGTTGCCGAACAGGTGAGCCGCCGCGCGTATCCAGTTGACAACAACCATCCAGCAATTAGTGGTTTAGACGATGCAGATTTGCGCGATTGGATGGGAGAAAGCACGTTGCTTGAAGCTTATCCAGATACAACTCAAACTGGGTCAAGATTGAGTCCGGCAAATATGCCTTGGTACGGCTGGCATTGGGGAAATCGCGGCGCTGTCAGCAGCGCTTCAATTGAGAAGCCACACCGCAGCGGTTGGCGGCCAATTTTGGAATCTGAGTTTGATTTAGCTTATTCGCCGCTGATGGAATTGGATTATGGAAAAGGGCGACTGATTTTAAACGAGTTGGATCTGGAAGACCATTATGCTGTAGATGGTGGGGCGGCGCAGTTAGTCCAGCAACTTGTGAGTTATGGGATGAATTCTGCGGTGATGGGAAAGCCGGATAAAGTGGTTTTAATTGGGGGAGAAAAGGATGCCAAGAAGTTGGACAGTTTGGGGGTAATTTATCAGCGGGCTAATTCGCTTTCTCAGGATGTTGGTTTGGCGATTGTGGGTGCCGAAGCGAATCTGAAAGATGCAGAATTGCGCGGTTATTTGAATGCTGGCGGGAAGGCGTTTTTCTTGCCGCGTCAAGTGCCTGTCGCTGGTTTGGGCGTGGGTTTGAAGCAAGGGAAGGATTTCGGGGGTTCGCTGGTGGTTCCGAGTTGGGATGAGGTGAAGGGGCTTAGCAGTTCAGATTTGCGATCGCGCTCTTTTTATGATACTTGGTTGATTAAGTCTGGGGGAGAAATCGGTGCTGACGGTTTGTTAAGTCGGGTTGCTGTAGGTAAGGGCGTGGCGATTTTCTCTCAAATTGACCCGGATAGTTTGAATGCTGACGCTAAGACTTATTTGCGTTTTACTCGCTGGCGGCAAACTCGGGCAAATGCTCAGATTTTGGCTAATTTGGGGGCAAGTTTTAAGGCGGATGGTGCTGTGTTTAACGGTTCGAGTCAGGAGTTTTATCACTCGGATTACAAGACGGATTTTGAGAATGGGGACGATCCTTATCGGTATTATCGGTGGTAGGAGTTACCAGTCAATTTTGACTGGATATTTGGCAAATATCCCCGGCGAATAGAATTCGCGGCTATACAAACGATGTCCGCCTCCGCGGACTGAAGAATAGAGGGGGAAAAAGCCCGAATTTTGGATCACAGGTCAAAGTGTCGCTTAAAGCGCGGGTCTAGTTTGTCTGTTTTCCTTTGGTTGCAGGTGCGGCAGAGGGTTTGCAGGTTGCTGATGTCGTTGCTGCCGCCGCGCCCTAGGGGGATGATATGATCGATCGTCAGTTCTGCTTCTAGTTTGGTTTGGCCGCAGCTTTGGCACTGGTATTTGTTGCGGGTGAATACGTATTTTCGGACTTCTGGGGGAATGGGAATTCTGGGGGTTTTAGTCATGATTTTTGGCTAACTATCTTTGGGTATTTTTTGACGAAGATCGTCAAGGGGAGAAATGACTTTACCATCGGCTGATTTTCCCGTTTCTGCAAATTCTGCAACATCAAGCTCTTCAGGCTCAAACTCTAAAGTAATTCTCACTTTTCCTCTTTGCCAACTCTTAGCACCAGGCTTAAGTATTTTACAATCTATTCCTTCCCTAAACCACATTTCTTTGGCTTCTGTCCATTCATCTTGAGCTTTCACTAGAGTCATCATCGCTGCAATAAACTCACTCACTGTAAAGGTGCGATTCGTGACTAAAATTTCAGCAGAATACACAGAGACAACATCTTCCCGCTTCAGCCCATCAAATTTATCACTCATTTTTGTTTCTTGTTAAGATTGTTCTAATTATAAATGTTTTAGGCAAAAGTTTTTCAAAATACTCTATTAACGATTATCGGGTATCGCCTCATTTTTGGCAAGAATCCCGGCGAATAGAATTCGCGGCAAACGATGTCCGCCTCCGCGGACTAAGAATCTCTTCAACCCGCGTCGGCGGGTTTTGTCTGTGTAGTCGCGATTTCCAATCGCCGGATTTTCTGGTATTTGTTGCGAGTGAATACGTATTTTCTGACTTCTGGGGGAATGGGAATTATGGGGGTTTTAGTCATGATGTATTTTAACCGCAGATGAACGCAAATGAACGCGGATATTTGATGATTAGCTGGGTGAGTTTTCTTGATTGAGAAGTTGGCGGCGCAAATCATCGAGGGGCGATTCTGGTTGGCTAGTTTCTGACTCGTTGTTTTCTGGTGTTTCTTCGACTTCTGGTTCGTCTGAGCAAAATTCTATGGTGACATTGAGTTTTAGCTTCATCTTTCCTTTTTTCCAACCCTGAGCACCCACACGGAGAATTTCACAATCAATACCTTTACCAAACCAGTTTTCATATAAAAAATGTCCTTGGTTAGTAGCTAAACCTACATCGATATATAGCTTCTGTCGCTTTAAGCAACCATCGAGTGCCTCTCCTAAGCCATATTCAGGCAAAACTCCATTTACTGCTTCCTTAAGTTTTTCTACTTTAAGCATTGCGTTACCGAAAGATAAAGCATCATCATTGCCGCAGTTGTGAAAATCAAATTTATCTTCCATATCAATTTTTAAGTTTTTTCAAATGTTATCGTAACTATTTTAGAGTAGTATTTCTGTTTTAGCAAGAATCCCGGCGAATAGAATTCGCGGCTATACAAACGATGTCCGCCTCCGCGGACTAAGAATCTCTTCAACCCGCGCACCATCCGGGTTTTGTCTGT
>JBDTEI010000520.1:0-10611 GCA_039922675.1 Microcoleus sp. | reverse complement strand
AGACTTAAGAAAAAAGTGCTGCCCTCCCCCAAAACGCTCTCCACCCAAATCCGGCCCCCGTGCTGCTGCACGATACTGCGACAAATAGCCAGCCCCAAACCAGTTCCTCCCTTTTGGCGACAATCAGAAGCATCAACCTGTTGAAAGCGCTCAAAGACCATCTCTAGTTTGTCCGCCGGAATGCCCCGTCCTTGGTCTTTAACAACAATCAGGATGGACGAACTCCCTGGTAAGTGCGGATTGGCGACAGCATCAGGAGACAACAAAGACTGAGACGAGACCGACTTCCACCCAGCTTTTTCTGCCAAATCCCGATCGCGCGTCAACTCCGCGCTCAGCCCAATCGTAGCACCCACAGGGGAAAATTTAATAGCATTGCTGAGCAAATTTGTCAAGGTCTGAATTAGCCGATCGGGAACACCGAGCAATTGCGCCCCCACAGGCATCACCGACAGAGTAACTCCCGCCTGTTGAGCCATTCCCTGCATCTCCTCTGCCGCCTGCAACATCAGCTCAGCGACATTGCAAGTTTGTTTGATGGCAGTATTGTAATTAGAATCCATCCGCTCTAAATCCAGGATGTCGTTGATCAAGCGCACCAAGCGGTCAGTGTTAGCCATCGCAATCTCCAGCATCCGCTTGGCTTTGTGGGGCTGAGCCTCAAGCACTCCGCTGTTGAGGAGGCCGAGGGCCCCGTGAATCGAAGTCATCGGCGTTCGCAGTTCGTGGCTGACAACAGAGATGAATTCATCTTTCATGCGCTCGATCGCCAGCCGATCAGTGATATCTTTAAAAGTCACCACAGCGCCAATAATTTCCCCTTGTTCTCGCATCGGAGCGACAACGTACTCAACCGGAAAACTGCTGCCGTCTCGCCGACAAAAAATTTCATCGGTGACACGGCGAACCTCTCCATCTGCCAAGGTGTCTAAAATTTGAGAACTTACCCGCAACGGCTGTTTTCCCGTCGCCAGTGTGGCGCAGTCGGCGGCAAGTGAGGAGTCAGAATTGATGTCTGTTGCAGGTGACATTTGCTCGATCGCCTTTGAGCATTCTTCCTGTAAACGGTTTATGGTTTCATAGAGTGGTCGATCGATGAATTCCTTCGATTCGCAGCCGGCCATTCTCACCGCCGCCGGATTCACAAAAGTTACTTTTCCCTGTTTGTTCAACCCGCAAATTCCTTCTCCTGCGGAGAACAAAATCATTTCTGTTTGGTGGCGAAGTTGTTCGAGAGCTTTTTCAATTCGCTTGCTGTCGCTAATGTCGCGAGCGATTGTCGAAACACCCGTTATCATTCCTGTGGCGTCTTTAATCGGAGAAATCGTTAGGGACACATCTATCTGTTGGCCGTCTTTGTGCAAGTGCACGGTTTCGTAATGGTCGATGGTGGTTCCAGCCCGAATATTTTCCAGAATTTGGGGCATTTCCTTGGGGCGTTCCGGTAGTGCTAAAATCTCGATCGACTGCCCCTTGACTTCCTGCGCGCAGTACCCGTAAATCTTCTCTGCCCCAGCGTTCCAGCTCAGAATCGTCCCGGCGAGGGTTTTACTGATAATACCGTCGTCGGAAGACTCGACAATGGACGCTAAGCGCACGAGTTCGTCTTGTGCCTGCTTGTGTTCGGTAATGTCGCGCCCCAAAATCACGATACTTTTACGTCTGCCGTCGGGGTGAAATACGGGTACTTTAATCACATCGTAGATTTTCACAGTACCGTCCGATCGCAGAACCACTTCTTCTTTTCTAGAAAGCTTACCTTTTTCCCACGCTGCTCCATCGCTCGTCGCGCAGCCCCGCAGAGCCTCCAGGTAAAAAGGAGTGAGTTCTTCTAGCTGAGAATCTGTCAGGCCGCGGTATTCATCTGCTGATAGCTCGAACAATTCCAGTATCACTTGATTGGCCTCCAGCCACCTGCCCTCGCCATCTTTAAAGCAGACAAGATCCGGCAGAGCATTCATCAGTAAGTCGAGGTAAGAGTTCGAGCGCACTGATGCTTCTACCTCCGCCTGCTTGGCGATTTCCTGTTGCAGGTTTTCGTTTGCCGTTTGCAGCGAGTCGATTAACAAACTTTCTGTAAAAGTGCGTTCTTTAATTACTTCTTGAAGTCTGTGGACTTCGAGCGATAGCTGCCTGCGTGCCAACAAATTTTCTACCCGCAAGTGCAGTTGGGCGGCATCTACTGGACTTACTATAAAATCATCAATTCTGCCTTCGAGTTGTTCGGCTGTTATAGAAAACGGTGGCTCAGAAACAGCCGATATTTGGGATTTTCTCAGGAGCAAAAACGGTAAAAAAATCGGCTCGGCAGCAGCTTTTAATGCTTCTCCCAGCGACCCAATGCGATCGAAATTTTCCTCGTCGAGAATGCACAAATCAAAAGCGATTTTGGGAATGGGAAATTCTGAGTTTGGTTCAGTAGTCCGATCGAGTACGATCACCTCATGGTCGGTGTTGAGGTGTGCGATCGGCAAATGTTGTAGGTGGCGATCGACCAAGAGCAAAATGCGGCTCATTAGTTTGATATTTTCCCAATGACTAATGATTTGATGTCCAGTAAATTCACCCATTATCAGGTTTATAGTGAGGACTGAAGTCCTCAGAAAACACAGGACTGAAGTCGTCACTACGAACCAATTTTATAGCGGTCGATCGACCGGAGGCGATCGGACTGATGAAGGTAGAAGGCAGCCGGAGGTGAAGGCAGAAGTCAAGAAAAATTGATAATTCTTGAATTTTAATTGTTTGTTAGTTCAAACAATGACTGATATCAAATACGGCAACATCCAAATTATACCCTGCAAAGCGAGCGTCCCACGCAATGCGTGTCGATCGCTGGCAGGGGACGCCAGCACGCGAGCCGGCGAAAATTTTAGGCCGATGCAAACGGAATTATACCCTGCAAAGCTAGCGTCCCGCGAGATCGGTATCGATCGCCTGCAGGACGCGAGCACCCGAGCAGGCGAAAATTTTAGGCCGATGCAAATGGAAACCCTATGATGACTAATGATCAGGTTCGTCAGCGGGGACGATCGCACTACTAACAACTGACAACTGACAACTGACAACTGACTCTTTAAGGCATTCCGATCGCAATCAAAGCATCTTCCGGCAAACAGCTAGAATAACGCTCCCCTTCCGATAAAACCGCAATCAGCCTCATTTGCCAGTCCGGCGTAATATTCAAATCCGCCCAGGGCACTGCTACCTCCAAACATTGATCGAGTCCCACTTGGGCTCTGGTGATGCGGGGATGCCATTCGTCGCGATCTCCTGCTTCCTGAAACCAAGTCGATTTGGTCAGCAAATTAATCTCTAACTGATGGTGGAAGCGATAGTTGAGCGGTGCTTCGTCGGGCAAACCAGACAGCGGCATCAGACTATTCTGCATTGTGCGATCGGGATAATACCAGAACAAATTCAACTCCGGCGGGCAATCAATTCCCGGGCGTATCCCAGCCTTAAAGTCGGCGCGAAGGTAAAAATTCAAGTGATCAACCCCGTACCAAAGCCGCTGAATTGCCGAACTCCGGTGCATCGTGCCCCTTGCTCCCCCAACTTCAATCCGACCGGCTTTGTCCCAATCCTGTTCGTTACCGATACCGTCGATAATCGGGTGAATAAAGCTCAGGGGCTGGTGGTCGCCTTGCACCTCGTGCGCCTCTACTTGCCGCAGCACATCGGGGGGTACAGGCTCGCCGAGAGCTTCGTAGATTGCTGCTACGTGTTCGCGGAATAGCCGATCGAACATAGCATCTTGATTCGACGTGTGGCCCTCGCCAAACCACCAGAACCAATCGGAACCTTCCGCCGCGAAAAGTGCTTCCCAAGCTTCGGGATTGCTTTCTTCTGTGGCTTCTGGATGGTTTGCCAATACCTGTCTCGCCGCCCCTAACAAGTCCCAAGCGCGATTTTTCGCAGGATCTCCGATCCAAGTTGTCAGGGAACCGTCTACCCAGGAACCGGTATGGAGTTGGGCGGCGGGTATTGTTTCGGTGGCTGGGAATTTGTCGAGAAATTCCGAGACTGTGACTAATTGGATATCTGAACTGTCGCTGAGAGTTTGATAGAGTGATTCTAAGAACGGTTTGCCGTCTTCGGGATAGAATTCCCAGCAATTTTCGCCGTCTAGGGCGATCGTCACCAACCACGGATTTTCCAAAGATGTTTGGCCGTCTGGTTGTCGGTGTTTGAGAGTTCTGCCGATCGCCTCCAAGTGTCCCACCAAATCCGACGCAGCCTTTTCCGGTTCCATAGAACCGTAGGTAAAACCAATCAAATCAGACAATCTATGGTCTCGAAATACGATCGCCAAATCGCCATCAGGAGTTTCTAAACGATAAGGGCGATATAACAATTCTGGTTCACAGACATTCCCCGTCGCATCGCGATTAAAAGAGTGTTTAATTGTCCACCCCAATACCGCCTCATCCGAGACAATCCATTTAAACCCTTGTTTAGCAATGTAGGGCAAAATCTCCGGGCTAACTGCCTGTTCCGACGGCCACAAACCACGCGGTTTACAATCAAATCGGTCTTGATACATATCCCAAGACTTTCTCAAATGTCTGGGAATATCTTCAGCCCACTGGAACCTGTGTTCTGGCAGCGTCATATTAGGAATCGCTATGCGGCCGCCGTTGGTGTCAGCAAGTAGCGGCAAAATCGGGTGCGTGTAGGGAGTTGTGGACACTTCCAACTGTCCCTCAGCTTGCATTTTACGGTGCTGGGGAATGATTCTGGCGAGGATTTCTTTTTGTTTTGAGTAGATGTTTTTTCGGTCTACCAGATTGAAATTTTGTCCTTGTTTCAGCCAGCCTGCAATCTGGGGGTCATCCCAAAACATTGGGTCAATCCAAGCTAAATTGTGCCATGCCAGCAAGTCGCCAAAATCCTGCACTTTCCAGTTTGCCAAGCACCACTGAATTCCTTTTTCCTGCCGTTGAGTGTAGAGTTGAGCGTACCGGGGATGCGGCTGAATTAGGGTATGGTAATTAGCATCAAAGAAGTGTTCTAAAATGAACTCTTGTTCTTCGATGTTTAAAGTTTCGGCTGGCTTGAGAGTTACCGCCAAGTAAGGGTCTAATGCTTTGTCGGCGATGCAGTCTTCAATCTGCAAAATCAAGGACGGAACTAGGTTTACTGTTTGATGCAGTTTGGGATATTTTGCCAGAATCAGCACTAAATCCAAGTAGTCTTTGACTCCGTGCAAGCGCACCCAAGGCAGTCGATACTCCCATGCTCCTGTGCTAGTGAACGATCGGGATTTGTAGAGGGGTTGGTGTTGGTGCCAAATGAAGGCTACGTAAAGGGGATGAGACATTGAATTTGGTAATTGGTAATGGGCAATTGGTAATTTGTGATTGATATTCGGGAATTGATAATTGGTAACTGGTAATTGATAACTGGTAATTGATATTCGGGAATTAGTAATTAGTAATTGGTAATTAGTAATTGTTAACAGTCAACTGTCAACCATCAACTGTCAACAGTCAACTGTCAATTGTCAACTGTCAACCGTCAACTGTCAACCGTCAACTGTCAACCGTCAACTGTCAACTGACTAATTACATTACCTGTTCGACTTCAGAAATTTCTGGGATGGCCTCGCGCAGGCGACGTTCAATGCCCATTCTCAGAGTCATTGTGGAACTTGGGCAAGAACCGCAAGCTCCTTGCAGTCTCAGGTGTACGACTGGGCCGTCGATTTCTACGAGTTCGACGTTGCCGCCGTCGGATATCAGGTAGGGGCGCATTTCATCGAGAACTGTTTCGACGTTATCTCTGGTTAGTGCTAGTGTCGTCATATTTTGCCTCAAAAATTATTCGTACAATTGACTTAGTTCGATCGTACCGTTACTTGCCGCTAAATCAAGTTTAGTCCGATACACTAATCGCAAAACCCGCTTTTTCCAAGAAAACGGATTTTGCAATTAATACCCGTTCCAAAAATTAATGCAACTGTAGGAGAGATTCCCCACCTGGGTTGTCATCCGTCATTGCCAAGTCTTTAATCGCAAATCACAAATCGAAAAGGGTATAACCCTAGACTACTGCTGGTTCTAGCATTTTGACGTTGGAGTAGTTAAACTCGGTTGTCGTTTGTTGACCTTTTTCTTTCGATCGCACTACTTGCTTGGTCATGACATAATAGTCGCCTATCTTGTCAAAAGTATCTTCAAATTCCAGTTCTCTGATGATTTCGTTGGTTTCCGGGTTACGGAAAACCGCATCGTAGTGGCTCGCCAAAGAACCTTCGGGTGTCTCTAAGCTTTTGTGCGTGTCAATGACGAAAGCCATGCGGCCCATCACCCGGCTGACTTGACAAATTGACAGACCTCGGATTTTGTAATTCGAGCCCATTGAGTCGCCTTGCACTAAAATATCCACAGCGTCGGTGCTGTCCTTCTCGCCGAGGGTGAAGCTGTTTTTGCCGTGGGATTTTTCAAATGTCGATCGCTTGCGGTGAGTCACAATATCCCGCATTTGGGTGTAAAGGCTCTGCTTTACTTCCTCATCTGCAATCCCGCTGACTTCCACTGTCATGTCTGGTTTGATGGAAACATGACCCGTATATACTTCGTCGCCTTGTTTGAGTTCAATATCGGCGCTGTAACCGGGAAACTTGGCATCCCAGGTGTAACGGTGTTCGTAAGCAGCGCGAAACAAATCGCGAGCGTTGGCTGGCTCTGTCATAAATCTCTCTTTCTATTTACACCCATCTAGTTTAGCGTAACCGCTCGCCTGCCCCGCATTCACAGCATGGGCGGGTTGCCGACTCCCGCAGGCTCTGTCTTTGGGTGCTGCTAGGCTATTAACTTTAGCGCAACAAAAATTTACTTTTTGTATCAGTTGCTATGATGTGACAATAAAGTAACGCAGTCACTGGTGATTAAGATCGCGATCGATCGCCATACATCACTCTTAGTTATGGGTTATCTTAAAAAAAAACTTCTGTCCGCTTTTTAGAGTTTCCACCTGTGGCAACTATTAGATTCCCTAATCAATAAAATGCTAGAAACCATTTACAAATACTTAGAAACGTTGCAGGAACAAATTAAGCATTTGCCACCTCCGCAACAGGCAATTTTAACAAAAAGCGTAAAAAATCTTTCAATTTCTTTGCAGGAAATGGCAGCCAGCCCCCAGTTTGAAAGTGCGACAAATAATGCAGCAAAGTTAGTTGAGGCGGAAAATTTAAATCGCCTTTTGGAACGCACTATCGCACAGCAAGGAGCGCAACTCAGAAAGCTACAGGATCAGTTGAACCAAGAAGTCAGTCAGCACCGCAGAGACAATCAAGCATTAACTAAAAGCGAAGCCAAAGTGCAAGCTGTCCTGCGTAATTCTCCCGATATAATTAGTATTATCGGCTCCGATGGGGGAGTCCGATACCACAGCGGAGCCCTAGAGCGGATTTTGGGCTACAACTCAGAAGAAAGAATTGGCAAGTTTCACGGCCAGTTAATCCATCCAGACGATTTGCTGGCTTGGCAGGCGTATTTTGGCAAGTTGCTAGAACAGCCGGGAATTGCTGAACCGATCGAATATCGGAAACGCCACGCTGACGGTTCTTGGATCTGGATGGAGGCGACAGGCAACAGTTTGATTCACGATTATAGCGTCCAGGGAATTATAATTAATTCGCGGGAAATCGGGGAACGCAAGCAAGCAGAAATCGCACTCCGCGAGTCGGAATCGCACTACATAGTTATGTCGAAAATTACTTCGGATTTTGCCTATTCTTTTAAGGCACTCCCAGACGGCAAGTTTGTGGGCGAGTGGGCGACAGAAGCTTTTGAGCGCTTCACGGGCGTACTTCCTGAAGAATTAGAATCGTTTGGTTGGTGGAATTCTGAACTCGTTCATCCCGATGACAAGGAAAGGTTAATTAAACAGTTAGTAGGCTGTAGTTTCAGCCGCACGGGAGCCAACGAGTACCGAATTCTTAATAAAAAAGGCGAGGTGTACTGGGTACGCGATTGCTGGCAAGCGGTTTGGGACAAAACTGAAGGACGGGTTGTCCGGTTGTGGGGTGCTTGTCAGGAAATTACCGATTGCAAGCAAGTAGAATTTAAACTGCAACTTGTTAACGAAGTTTTACAAGCCCAGATAGCATCGGCACCGCTGGCGATTAACTGTACTAGCAATAACGGCCGTACCATTGTCTGGAACCGCGCCGCCGAAGAACTTTTTGGCTGGACTGCGGCTGAGGTTTTGGGGCAACCTTTACCGAATATTCCTGAAGGACAAAAGCAAGATTTTTACGCGCTGCTGAAGTCTGCGGGTAATGGAAAACTGCAAAACGGTTTGGAGGTGTCTTTGTTAAAAAAAGACGGTAGTTCGATCGATCTTTGGCTTTGGGCGGCATCCGTAAGAAATGCAGGGGGCGAGACTGTCGGTAGTATCAACATCTTTTCTGACATTTCAGAACGCCAGCGCATAGAGGAGGAGCACCAAAAACTAGCAGCGGTGAAAAATATGGAAGAACCTTTTTGGGCGCGCTATGTCAGCCCTCCACAAACCAATAAAAAAAATGGGGATCGGTAATTCCCTTAAGCACAAGTTAAAAACATTAAAAGTGCGAAGCAGCAATCTTCTGCTGGCGAGCTCATCTCCGGTAAAATAACCGTTGCAGGTCTGTAGTGAGGAATGCGAGTTCTATGAGCTTTGTGAGGACTTGTATTCCTCACTACAAACCTATTTAAAAATCGGCTTAATTTCTCCAATCTTTGCTAAATACACTGTCTTGCTATTCATTGAGAATGCAGCTTTAGTGAACTCAGCAGACTGACTATTTGTTCTATTTTTGAATCGAGGTTTACTTACTTTCTTTCCCTTCCTCTTTCCGGCGCAAGAATCGAAAAAGTTTTTGTAAGCAGTATCTAAATTTCTTAAAGATTGCTGTAATGGAACAGATGAAACATCTTTTAACCATTGCCTCTCTTCAGTCTTTTTAGACTAAGTGAGAGACTGAGCCAAACTGTTGTAGCCAGGATATTTATTGGCCTTACTTAAAGCTAAAGCATCATTCCAAACTACCCGAATACAACCAAACAACAGAGCTTAGCTCTGTTGCTGTTGGTCGGTTTGGTAAAATCTGTATTGATATTTAGCTTTCATTTATTTGCCTCCTTTATCTATTAGATGATATCTTGCAAAAATCTTCGAGTCATAGAGCAACCGCAGATATCGGGCAGATCCAACACCGATTGACGCAGATGGTTTCCGGGTATTTTGGGATTTTTGGAAGAGGTCTATTAGACTAGGTGTACTGCCATTTGACCGGACAAAATGAAATAAAAAGAATTGATATTAGGATGACAAATTATGAAGTTAGACAATTAGACTCGGAAGCGGAAGGCAGGGGGATGACCAATGACTAATGACCAATGATTAATTTTTAATTTTTAATTTTTAAAGAGCGGTTCTTGATAAAGTGGCACAGTAAAAGTAACAGTCGATCCGAGTCCTTCCCCCATACTGTAAAAATTTACTGTACCCCCCATTGCTTCCACCATTTTTTGAGAAATAGCCAATCCCAAACCTGTGCCGCCGTATTGCCTGGTACGATCGCCGTCCACCTGAAAAAATGACTCAAATAATTTATCTTGCTTGTCCAGAGAAACCCCAATGCCAGTATCAGCAACTCGGATTTTCACGATTCCTGGGAACTCCTGGTTGTGAACAGTCACTTTTTTCTTAATAAATTCGGCACTGATGCGAATTCCACCTTCGCTGGTAAATTTAATCGCATTTCCGGTGAGGTTCAAGATTACCTGAAGCAGGCGTTGGTAGTTACCATACAAAATAATCTCGTCCTCGACAGCGGGTGTTTGGATTTGAAATTGTAATCGCTTTTCCTGTACTTGAACCCGCGTAAAATTCTCCACTTGCTGCAACAGTTCGTCGAGTTTGACGGGAGCGAGGTCTAATTCCATTTTGCCAGCTTCTATTTTAGCGATATCCAAAATATCGTTAATCACATTGAACAAGTGTAATGCCGATCGATAAGCTTCTTCGATAAATTGGTGTGCTTCTTCGGGGTCATCTGCCATGCCGTCTAGAAGCAGTTTGAGGAAGCCGAGGATGCCGTTGAGGGGCGTGCGGAGTTCGTGGGAAGTATTGGCAAGAAATTGACTTTTAAGTTGAGAAAGAGCGACGGCTTCGGCGCGGGCTTGTTCTAATTCTTGGTAAAGTGTAGCGTGGGCGATCGCGCTGCCGACTTGGGCGACTAACTCGCGGGCGAATTCGAGTTCGACTGGACTCCAGGGAGGGGAACTGCCGCAGCGGTGCAAACATATCAGGGCATTGGGTTGTTCTTCATAGGAGGTAGCTGCTACGAGTACGGAATGGCGATCGAACGGATCGGCGATGGGGGAAGCGTAATCGACCGCTACGGGTTTTAAGGTGGCTAAAGTTTGAATCCATCCCGGCTGTTCGGCTGCGCGCAGTTCTAATCCCAGCATCGAAGAGTAAGGTTCTTGGCGGTACTCAGCTACTACTTTAAAAGTTTTCGATTGGAGATTTTGGATTTGGTCTGGGGAAAGTGGGGGCGGGCGATCGCTGGCAATTGACTGTTGTAATTCGGCTGCTGGGGCTGGATATTTT
>JBDTEI010000519.1:0-9307 GCA_039922675.1 Microcoleus sp. | reverse complement strand
ATGTTAATTGCTGGAATTTGGCACGGGGCGGCTTGGGGATTTATTGTGTGGGGGGGGTTACATGGTTTGGCTTTGGCGGTGCACCGGGTAACTGATGTGACTTTTAAGAAGTTGCGGATCGAGTTTTTGTGGGAAAATCCGATCGGTATCGCGATCGGTTGGCTGTTAACTCAGGCGATGGTTTTTAGTAGTTGGATATTTTTCCGCCTTCCCGATTTAAAGAATTCGGGATGGGCGATTTCGCATTTGTGGGGACACACTGCTGATGTGCAGTTTTCGCATAAAGTTTATGTGGAAGCCTTGGGTTTGGAAAGAGTGCATTTAACGTGGATGTTGGCGGCTGTTGCTGCGGCGATGTTGGGGAATTATGCGTTGAGTCGGGGTTTGAAGTTGGAGTTGAATTGGCCCGTGAAATTGGTGTTGGTGCCGCTTTGTTTGTATGCGGTTTGGGTGTTGGCGCCGGAGGGCGGTTTGCCTTATATTTATTTTGATTTTTAAGGATCAGGCGGTTGAAACCGCGTCTATACAGACAAAACCCAGATGGTGCGTGGGTTGAATAAACCGGGCGGTTGAAACCGCGTCTATACAGACAAAACCCAGATGGTGCGTGGGTTGAATAAACCGGGCGGTTGAAACCGCGTCTATACAAACAAAACCCAGATGGTGCGTGGGTTGAATAAACTGTTGTATAAATGCGGTTTCAACCGCCCGGTTTTAGCGAATAGGAACACCAGTCACTCCAGCTACCGACATAAAGTTTTGCATCGGGAATGCCGGCGATTTCTAAAGATAGTAAATTAACGCAAGCTGTTACCCCGGAACCGCAATAAACTATGATTTCTTCGGCTGTTTCTAATTGCGTCCACCGCTGTTTTTGTTCGGAGATCGATCGCACTTTTCCAGTTTCATCCGTCACCTCTTGCCAAGGATAGTTGACAGCACCCGGAATGTGGCCTGCAATGGGGTCGATCGGCTCCCGCAAACCCGCGTATCTCTCGCTCTCTCGCGAATCAACCAAAACCCTGTTCGGCAAGTCTTTTCGCTCTTTTACCGCCTCTATGTCTACCGCCAAATCCGGCTGCAATTCCACCACAAATTTACCATTTGGGCGATCGGGCAAAATATCTGTTACCGGATATCCCGCCGCTTTCCAGCCGCTGAAACCGCCATCTAACAAAGCAACTTTGCTGTGTCCCATATATCGCAGCAGCCACCACAAACGAGACGCAAAAGCCAGCCGCGAATCGTCATAGGCTACTACTAAAGTTTCTGGTGAATTAATCCCGATTGCGCTCAATTTATTAGCTAATCCTCCAATATTGGGCAGCGGATGTCTGCCGCCGTGTTTGCCAACTGCACTCGCGAGATCCCGGTTTAAATCTAAATAGAAAGCTCCGGGAATGTGACTTTCTTGATATTGTTTTTGTCCTAATTCTGGATCGGCGAGGGCAAACCGACAGTCAATAATTACAACTTGCGGATTTTCGGTATTGGCGGCTAACCATTCAGGAGAAACGATTAAATTGTTGTCAGTCATAACTCTTCAAATTTGTGTTTTCACATTTACAAGTCTGGGAAGTACAATTTTACCCGAAATAATTGGTTTAAAGCCTCTCCCTTAAAGGCGAAAAATCAAAATCAAACTATTCATTGCTCCAATCCTCTTCCTTCCAGGTAGAGGTCGCCCTCAACTGTCAACTGTCAACTGTCAACTGTCAACTGTCAACTGAATGAACTAGGGTTCGCATTACCCACCTTACGGCTTCTCAGGTTCGGCCTTTTCGGAATTAGAGTTTTTAGGAGTTGCTTTCTCAGGTTTTGCTGTTTCGGAATTAGATTTTTTCGGAGTTACTTTTTGAGAAGTTTCTGTTTCAGTATTGGCTTTTTTAGGAGTTGCTTTTTCCGGTTCGGCTTTTTCAGTATTGGCTTTTTTAGGAGTTGCTTTTTCCGGTTCGGCTTTTTCAGTATTAGCTTTTTTAGGAGTTGCTTTCTCCGAATTTGCTTTTCTGGCTGCTGCGGGAGTTGGCTCGGGCACAGGGGGATTTACTGCTGATTCTTGGGCGTAAAGCAGATATTTTTGATACTCGATTACTTTTGTCTGAGCTAGTTGATGGTTGGTGCTAGACACGGGTACTCTTCTCATCAACGATACTGCTTCTTGCCAGCGATCGACAACTATCGTCCAATCTTGCTTGGTTTTTGCCGATCGCCCTAATTCTGCTGCTTTGACTGCGCTGTTAACTGCGTCTCGAAAGGTATCCGGTGCAGTTGCTGCTACATTGGCAGTTTCATCTGGGTTATTCCCCGCAGTTGCTGGCTGCTCGTTTAAAATTTTACCGACAAACGCCACTACAGCGATCGCCAATATACCAGTAACCAGTGCGACGACAATAAAAGTCGATCGCAATCGGTTCTCAAATGCAGCAAATTCTGCCGATTTCTCCTCCTCAATATCGCTCTGTGTCTCTTCTGTACGATCGTCCACCTTCGCAACAGCAGCATCTGGAACAGATTCTTCCACAAAGCTCTGTTGTTCCAAAGTGCTGTTTTCCAAACTAAACTCCTGAATCCAAGCAGGTACAATCTCACCGCTTTCTCGCCCCTCAACCTTCACTTTTTGAATCGAATCCGGCTGCAAATCTGTCAGTTGGCTGCGGACAAAATCAACTAATATATGTTCGATCGGTACTTGCTCGGCCTCAAGAATTATATCCAAACAGTCGCCGTCGAGATACCCGGAGGCTGCAATCCCTTCAGATTGCAACTGGCTGTTAAGCCAAGATGCGATCGCCTGTGGATTTCCCTGCTTGGCAAGTTCCTGAAAATTAAGCTCTGTCATAGCTGGACACCTGATAATGCAGAAAGGAAGGAGAAAGGAAGAAGAGAAATGGAAGTCGGAAAAAAAGAGAAAGAAGGAGGCTATAACAGCTTCGCGAGCGGGTAAAAAAAAGGAAGAAGGAGCAACTAATAATTTTTTTGATTTGAAAACACCATAACTCAAATCCAACAAATAGTATAATGTATCGGGGCAAATCCCAGCTCAAAGATATAAATGATCGCTCTCGCTTCCCTGGAATCCCTTCGGGAAAGGACTGAAGTCCTCAGTACAAACCTGAGTCCGGTTCTATCGTTCGGACTTGAGTCCTCGGAAATTTGATACCGCGCGAGCAACTCGACATACCGCAGGGCGATCGAGTCAAACCGCCAGCATCGCGCCTCAAACCGACATCCGGCTGGAAAAAGACAGGGCACGCCCGGATTCGAGATTGGAGATTTAAGATTAAAAAATTGTGCGATCGCAGTGCCACCGAGGGACAGCGAGTGATATCATCATTGAGTCAATATTCAAGTTTTTATAGCAAAAAACTCGATCGCACAATGATAGCAATAGCAATTTTAGCGGCTGGACGCGGCACGCGCATGAAATCTGACTTGCCCAAAGTTCTCCACGAATTGGGCGGGCGAACCCTGGTTGAGCGAGTCCTCCAAAGTTGTCAAGAAATTGAAATTTCCCGGCGACTTGTCATAGTCGGTTATCGCAGCGAACTCGTTAAAGAATGCCTGAATGAAGCTCAAGAAACACCCAAAGATCGGGAATTTCCTGCCCTAGAATTTGTCGAACAAACTGAACAATTGGGAACCGGTCACGCCATCCAGCAATTGCTCCCTCACTTAAAGGGATTTCAAGGAGACTTGCTAGTTTTAAATGGCGATGTACCTTTGCTGAGGGCAGAAACAATCAAACAATTGATGGCCGTTCACAAACAGTACAAAAACTCGGCTACTATATTGACAGCTAATTTCCCACATCCTCAAGGATACGGGCGAGTATTTACCGACAGTCACAACTTAGTTCAGCAAATTATCGAAGACCGCGATTGCACCCAATCTCAAAAGCAAAACCACCGTATTAATGCAGGTATTTACTGCTTTCATTGGCCGGATTTAGAGAAAATTTTGCCGGATTTGAAGGCAGATAACGACCAAAAAGAATATTACCTAACTGATACGGTAACTAGCCTTTCTCCGGTGATGGCGGTGGATGTCGAAGATTATCAAGAAATATTGGGAATTAACGATCGCAAACATTTAGCCACAGCTTCCGATATTTTGCAAAGGCGGATCAAGGATAAGTGGCTGACGGCGGGAGTGACGCTGCTCGATCCCAACAGCATCACAATCGACGATACCGTAGAGTTGCAAGCGGATGTGATCATTGAACCACAAACTCACTTGCGAGGAAAAACTTCGATCGCCTCAAGGAGCCGCATCGGGCCCGGTAGTTTGATTGAAAACAGTCAAATTGGCGAAAATGTGACTGTGCTTTATTCGGTAATTTCTGACAGTATTGTCGCCGAAAATGCACGAATCGGCCCCTACGCGCACTTGCGGGGACACGCCCAAATAGGCGCAAACTGTCGCGTCGGCAATTTTGTAGAATTGAAAAATGCTCAAATTGGCGATCGAACTAATATCGCTCACTTGTCTTATTTAGGCGACGCGATTTTGGGAGAAAAAGTCAATATCGGTGCTGGGACAATTACCGCTAATTACGACGGAAAAAATAAGCACAAAACTCAAATAGGATCGGGAACTAAAATCGGTTCCAACAGCGTACTGGTTGCACCGATAACTTTGGGTGAAAATGTTACAGTAGCGGCAGGTTCTGTCGTAACGGAAGAAGTGCCGAATGACTGTTTAGTAATTGCACGATCGCGGCAAGTTGTCAAGCCCGGTTGGAAACTCAAAGAACCGGAAAAATAACATTATTGTGTACGCACATTCTTCTGTCGGGTGCGCCGCCGATCGCACAGGCTAGTTTTGTAGTTATACCAATTTCATGAAGTAGCGCTAGATATTACCCCCCCAACCCCCCCGCGAGTTCGGGGGGGCTTCGGACTTCATCAGCAAATCTTTAGAAAAATGGTATTAATCTATGTCGGTTTTTCCCCTTTGCGTCTGATGGCTGATCTTCACCAAAACCGAATCGTCGCGCATTATAGCACAATTCAACGCGATCGAACTACCTTGTTTAATCACTGCCAGATTGATTGTAGAGCGAGGAAATGTTGCCTCTAATCCTACAAACCTAGTCACATAGCAATATGTAGCGTCCATGCCCGATCGAAACGCTAGCAATAGCGTAAATTAATGTGCGAAGTGGCAGTAATTGATCTATACTGAGCGCAAATCACCGATCGAACTAGGCATCATCCTGGCGTGGATTTTCCCCGATCGGGTTTTTGAAGATATTTGCTTTGAAAGTTGATCGGTTCTGGTTGAAGCATTGCTTTTAACCTAGTCATTACGACTTTTCAATCCCCCATTTTTTTATTTGTAAACGGGTGGCACTTTGAAATCCATTCCTGGATTCGCTTGCCTTCCTATCCACTGCGCCTTAATCGCTATTAATTGCCATGCAAGTTACATCTGTTGCCGAGTTTTCTACAACCAATATTCAGGTGATTCGCCGAGATGGTTCTACGACGGAACTCGATATTACAAAAATTCGCGCGGTCGTGAACTGGGCTTGTCGAGAACTATCGGCAAACCCGATCGCCCTAGAAGCCAGCCTCACCACTAAGCTGCGCCCCGGCATTACAACCAGAGAGATTCAAGACAATCTGATTCGCTGTGCCCTGGAGTTGTGCAGTCCTGAAGAACCCGATTGGCGCTATGCCGCAGGGAGGCTGCACATTTGGAGTTTGTGGAAAGACATTCAGGTCAGTCGGGGCTATCAATATGGTGACTATGCCCGGACTGTGCAAGCCAAAGTCCTCGAAGGGCAGTACGATCGTCGCATCTTGACCTACACTCCCGCAGAGTTAGAAATTGCCAATCAGTGGATCAAGCCGGATTGGGATGCTGACTATGATTACGCTGGAGCCGTGTTGCTGACCAAACGGTATCTATTGCCGAATGAATTGCCCCAAGAATCCCTTTTGACCTGCGCGCTGTTGTTGGCCTCAGCGGAAGCACCAGAACAGCGGCTCCAGTGGGCAAAGCAGTTCTATGAAATGTTGGCACAGCGGCAGATTTCTTTGGCCACGCCGATTCTGGCAAACCTGCGAATTCCTGACGGTTCCCTCGCCAGTTGCTTTATCACCGCATTAGATGACAATCTCGAAAGCATTTTTTCTGGGATTCATGATGCCGCTAGGATCTCTAAAAACGGTGGCGGTGTCGGCGTTAATTTGTCTCGGATTCGGGCAACGGGCAGTTGGGTGATGGGGAAAGCCAATGCTTCGGGCGGGGTGATTCCTTGGGTGAAGCTGCTCAACGATACCGCAATCGCAGTCAATCAGGGCGGACGGAGAGCCGGGGCGATCACCGTCAGTTTAGATACTTGGCATTTGGATTTGCCCGAATTTTTGGAGATGCAAACCGAGAATGGCGATCAGCGGCGGAAAGCCTATGATGTGTTTCCGCAGTTGGTGGTTAGTGATGAGTTCATGCGACGAGTGGAAGCCGATGCGGAGTGGACGCTGATTGACCCCTATGAGGTGCGTACAAAGCTGGGCATCGAACTGGCTGAACTGTGGGGAGAATCTTTTGAAACTGCCTATGCTCAAATCGAAGCCAGCTTGGATCGAGAAATTACGCTCTACAAAAAGGTGAATGCTCGTCACTTGTTCAAAGACGTGATGCGAACTCAGTTAGAAACTGGAATGCCCTATCTTTGGTTTAAGGATACGGTCAATCTGGCAAATCCCAATCAGCATCAAGGCTATATTCCCGGAGGAAATCTCTGTCAGGAATCTTGGTCGAATGTGAAGCCAGGGGAAGAAGCCCATACCTGTAACTTGGTCAGCCTTAATCTGGCAAATTTAGAAGATGATGCGCGATCGATCGAACAGATTTGTCAGACTGCTGTGCGGATTTTGGATAACACGATCGATCTAACCACACCGCCCTTTGCTGCTAGCACCACACATAACAACAAATATCGCACGATCGGGGTGGGCTGCATGGGGTTAGCCGATTGGTTGGCCAAGCGCCATCTAACTTACAATCACCTGCAAGAAATTAGCAATCTGTTTGAAGACATCGGTTACTATTGCACCGCCGCATCAATGGATCTGGCAAAAGAGCGGGGAGCCTATCCTGCTTTTGCCGGCAGTGAATGGAGTAAAGGTCATTTGGTAGGAGCAAAGCCCGTAGAGTGGTTTTTGCAAAACGCCAGTCAGCCGGAACGTTGGCAAACCTTGAGTCAGGCGATTCAAGAGCATGGCATTCGCAATTCCCATATCACTGCGATCGCGCCCAATACCTCTTCATCCTTAGTCCAAGGTTGTACTGCTAGTGTGTTGCCCGTTTATAGCAGGTTCTTCTATGAAAAATGGGCCAAAGGGACGGTGCCAGTTGCGCCACCTTACATTCGGGATCATTTCTGGTTTTACAGTGAAAACAAGACGCTGGATCAACGCAAAGTCATTCATGCGATCGCCACGATGCAGCAGTGGATTGATACAGGAATTTCAATGGAATTATTGTTCAATCTGAATGCAGGTGTGTATTTTCCTGATGAACCCGATCGCTCTCTCAAGGCAAAAGATATCTTTGACATCTTAGTGTTAGCTTGGCACTCTGGATGCAAAGCAATCTACTACATTCGCACGGTACAGAAAGATAGTTTCAAAGAATCTAACGATGGCTGTGTTGCTTGTGCGAATTAACTGATTATTTCACGGTTTATCAACTGTGTTCATGAACCGCCCTCGATTGTTGTACTAACTATATCGGATGAATTCACAATGGTTTTAAGTCTAGCTACACCCTCAGCAACTGCATCGAATCGAATGCCAATTAACCCCGTGTTCAATCCCCTGGGGAATGATGCACCAGGAAATCGCAAAATTTGGTTTGGCGAAACAACCAACTTGATGCAGTTGAACGATGTTCGCTACGGCTGGGCCGTTGGGCTGTACCGACAAATGCGGGAAAACTTTTGGATTCCTGAAAAAATTGATGTGACTCAGGATGTGACTGATTATGCTAATCTCACGACTGCGGAACGGCGGGCTTTTGATGGCATCCTCAGCTATTTGACGTTTCTCGATTCGGTACAAACCTGCAATGTGCCGCACATCAAAAACAGTGTGACTGCACCCGAAATCTCGTTGTGTATGGCGGAGCAAATTTCTCAGGAGGCCATGCACAATCAATCCTATCAGTACATCATTGAAACCATTGTTCCTAGCGATCGCCGTTCCCAAGTCTATGAGTTTTGGCGCAGCGATCGAGTGTTGAAACAGCGCTGTCAATTCATCGCTGGACTGTATCAAAAGTATGTTGACGACCCAACCCCAGAAAACTATTTTGTCTCGCTGATGGCAGATTACCTGCTAGAAGGGTTGTACTTCTACAATGGCTTCAACTTTTTCTACAATCTGTCTTCACGAATGCTGATGGCTGGAAGTGCCGATATCTTTAGAATGATCAACCGAGATGAGCTTTCCCACGTGCGGCTGTATCAGAAATTACTTCCAGAAGCGATGGAAATCTTTCCGCACAGTCAGGATCAAATCTACGAAATGTTTGCGACGGCGGTCGAGCACGAGTCTCATTGGGCCGAGCACATTGTTGGAGATAGCATTCTAGGTATCACAACCGCCAGCACAGAGCAATATACAAAGTACCTGGCGAATCAGCGACTAAAGGCGATCGGCTTAGAACCGCTTTTTCCTGAAATGAAATACAAGAAAAGCCCCTACGCTCATTTGGAGCGGTTTTCGGATACGAAGAAAGAGGCCAACACAAAAGCCAATTTCTTTGAGTCCAGTGTCACCAGTTACGTGATGTCTTCTAGCCTTGAAGGTTGGGATGATTTCTAGCTTTTGGCGATCGAACTGACACTCTTGATTGATTCGTCGCGAGGAATGTCAGTCCGCTCAAGTCTAAGATGTTCTAGTTGAATGTTAACGGAATATCTATTAGCTTTTGTTTTCCCGGAGCGAACAAAAGCTAATAGATATGTAAATTGCGATCGCAAAAATAGGTTTATGACCCAATACGGTTTAGCCCGTGTAGGTAGTTGTTAATTGCTTTAGCGATTTTTACTTGCTCGTAGGAACTCATAGTGTGGGGTAGAGATATGCGAGAACCTCCCGAAACTAACAATCTGACTTCGTACCAAACATCACGATCCCGATCTGTTGTGCGATCGACTTCCACCCCATAAATCTCGTACAGAGAGTGTTGAATGACTTTACGTACCAACAAACCCCGTTGTTTGACAGTCAAGGTGTTTAAAGTTCCATCGAAGGTGTAGGTTTCATTATTTCCCAACACGAGGGCTGCGACTCCG
>JBDTEI010000518.1:0-3463 GCA_039922675.1 Microcoleus sp. | reverse complement strand
ATTCCGGTGCTTGCGTGCGTTTCCAGCGTTTATACCATCCGAGAAAATCTTGAGCGCAGGCTGTTTTTACTTCTAAGATTGGGGGGAAATCGGCGTAGCTGACGAATCTGCTGAGGCCTTTGGCGTGCACGTAAACCATGTTATGACAGCATTCGATTCGGTAAATTTGGTCGGGTGTGATGTTGAACAAAAGTGCTACTGTTTCTTCGGTGACAAATCTCGATCGCGGATTCACCATCAACGATTTGTGAATGATTTTTGAGGCGCCGATTCCTGACGACGATCTTAACTGATTTTCTGATATCATTGTAGGTGCATCTGGTGTTAGTACGTAAATCTATCTGCTGGGTGCGATCGACAGTAATTATCTCTCGGCATTAATTATAACGGGCGATCGCCTTTAGTTTTGTTGAGTCCGCTGAAAAACGGAGATAATCCCCGACTTCTGCCATGAGAGGCGCAAAATTTTAGACCAACGTTCAAGCTTTTAGATTCATCTTTAGAGTCAATCTAAAATCTAAAATCTAAAATCTAAAATCGAATGACCGTGGGTGATCGCTTTTTGCTATATTATCCTAAATCCAAAATTTTGTAAATAGTTTATATGAGTAAAGGTTTAGTCAGGTTGCGGGTTCGAGAGTTGGCGGCCGAGAAGGGATGGACGCTCAAGGAGGTTGCGGAGCGATCGGGCGTCGGGTACAGTACGATTAGCAATTATGCCCGCTCTCAGGGGATGGCGATGGTTGACTTTGCGGCAGTGCACAAGTTGGCCCGCACTTTTGATGTGCTGATTGAGGATTTTGTGGTAATTATGGAAAAGTAAGTGCTTTTTTGCCTGGATTCTATAAAATTTGGATTGAAGCAGTGGAACGGGGAACTAAATAAATTGCATAAAGCTCTCCTGAAGCTTGAGCTAAATCCAAAATTGCCCGCAAATCTTCACTATTAGCGATTAAGCCCTCGGCGTTGTAAGCAACATATTGATTGCGATAAAAATCTAATAAATCTAGTCTGTTGCGGTTGAGCCATTTTAGCATCTCGTGGCTTTCTTCTTTCGAGGGCATATTAGTCATGATTTTGGGGTTGATTATGGTTCTAAAATGTAGTAGAATCTATTTTAGCATCTGGGTTATGGCTGTGCGATAGCTCATCGAAGCATTGCATAAGCCGAGCCAAAAATCGCGAGCAAGATTCGTTTGTATCAGGCATAATGGAAGTACAACCGAGAGACATTCAAAATTACCAAACAGCAGATGGAAAAAATCTTTTCTCAGAGTGGCTGAATTCGTTGCGAGATAGCAGAGCTAAAGCTAAAATACGGGCTAAGCTCAACCAAGTCAGGCTCGGAAATCTAGGTGACTGTAGCTTTGTTGGAGAAGGAGTCTGCGAATTGAGAATAGATTATGGCCCTGGCTATCGGATTTACTTTGGACAAATAGGGTCAACAATTGTACTTCTTCTATGTGGCGGTGATAAAAGCACTCAAGAACAAGATATCCGCAAAGCCATAAAATACTGGAGGGATTATGAAAGTAGAGATAATATCTAGAAGTATCAGCTATCAAGAAGAATTGATTGAATCTCTGAAAGACCCTTTAGAAGCTGCTCCTTATATTGAGGCTTGCTTGGAGGAGGAGAATTCTGAGGTGCTAAAGCTGGCATTAAATGATGTTGTTGAGGCTCGTCACAGGATGAATGAACTCTCAGAAGATGCTACAGCACTTTTGGCAAAATTGGACGAACTATTGTCTGAGAAAAAAGGAGCAGAAATTTACTGTTTGAGTGCTTTACTTGACGCACTGGGTTTTCAACTGACGGTGACTGTTAAACAGACAAATTCCTGAAGCTATCGATCGCAAATAAAGTCGATCTCGCCTATAATCAAACTGACCCGCTTGCTATAGTCCATCAGGAGAGCCGTCAAATGTCAGATCCGATTACCTTGGGCTTGATTTTCACAGTCGCTTGGCAAGACATTCTGGGAAATCAAGTTAATGATGCAGCAAAGCACCTTTGTTTGACAGGAATTAAAAAAGTCTCACAAAACGGAAAAATTGTCAATCACGATTTAGAAAAAGCGCTGAAAACTTCTTTCCTGAAAGCTCAACAACAAATCGCCTCAGAATGCAAACAGGAAATCGATCCAAAAAATACGAATAACCGAGAGAGTTTTAGCTATTCGCTGCAAGACAGGCGGCGCGATTTTGATTGGTTGAAACGAAAGCTCGAAAAGCTAAAATTAGAGTTAGAGCAAGTTGACACAGAAACAGTCCCATCTGGGATTCCGATTGAGGGTTTAGATGAAATAGAATTGCTGCTGACTGCCACAGATGAGTTAAAGCAGAATCGGGTAGCAGCAGTTGAGCAAAAACTGCTGGAAGTTGCCCTAGAAAATTGCGATGTCGCACTCTACAAAATTAAATTAGAGCAAGATTTATTTGCCTTGGTATCAGCATACTTTGCTCAAAAAATCAAGGAAAATGAAAAGGTTTTTCAGATTTTTACTGGGCAGAGTTTGGCGCGGATAGATCGCACAACCCAAGAGATGTATACTTGGCTTGAGGAGATTGTGGAAAAAAGCCGCATTGTTTACCAGCCGCTTGACTGGCGGGCTATTTGCCAGCAGATTTTAGAGGAGAAAGAACAGCAGCGACTGAGTAGCAATCAGCTAACTTTTGGCAACCATCAAATTGATGATGTTTATGTGCCGCTGGGATTGGTGGAACGGCACAAAGTGACTCAGCGCCGGGAGGATGTGGCGGCTGAGGAAGGTTCGGATTTGTACCGGGAAAAAGAAGTAACTCAAACCTTTGAACATAGGGAGTTTCTTGAGCAAGTGCTGCGGGGAGGAAGTAGCCCGAAAAGCAAGGGGAAGCGGTTAGGAATTATTGGGGAACCTGGGGCGGGGAAAACTACGCTGTTGCGGCGGATTGCGAATTGGGTAGGGGCGGAAATTTCCGAGGCGATTGTGATTTGGGTGTCTTTGGCAGATTTGCAGGGGAAGGATTTAGAAACCTATTTATTTGATAGTTGGTTGCTGGCGGCAATTAAGAGGGTTGGGAAGGCTGAGGCGACGGCGGATATTAAGGATGATTTTTTAACTTTGTTTAATGCTGAGCGCGTTTGGTTGGTGTTGGATGGGGCGGATGAGATAGCTGTCGGAGAGGGCAATCCTTTGGCGGAAATTCAGCGGCAAATTAGAACCGGCGGATGTGTTCAAAGGGCGCGGATTGTGCTAAGTTGTCGGCAGAATGTCTGGGATGCGATCGGCTCTGCGTTGGATACTTTTGATACTTATCGTACTCTGGAGTTTTCCTATCCCGAACAGGTGGAAATGTTTATCGATAAGTGGTTTGGAACCCCCCCTAACCCGCAGTTTGGAACCCCCCCTAACCCCCCCTTGGTAAGGGGGGGGACCAGAGAGGAAGAAGAGGTGACAGGAGAAGTAGAAACTCTTACTCCC
>JBDTEI010000517.1:0-7048 GCA_039922675.1 Microcoleus sp. | reverse complement strand
GGTGCGGATTGGAGTTCGAGGGGAACGGTTTCTAGGCGCGATCGCAATTCTTCTATTGTGTTAATCTCGCCTCTGTACATTTGTTGCAGCAGTTCGAGCAAGGCGCCAAACTGAGTGCGTTCGGACTGGTTAAATATCGCCTGCCACAGTTGCCCCAAATCTACAAGTTGCAAGTTTGAGCCGGCGGGTTCGGGATAGAGGTATTGCAGCCGCAAAGAGGCAAAGGAAAAGGAAGAGTCGGGGTTGACGCGCAAATTTGTGAGTTCCAACAAGCTTTGCCGGCAGTGCCAGGGTTCTAGGGCGGCCCAGAGTTCGGTCATTTCGTGCAGCCAGTACACAATTTGCTGGGTGGAAGTTTCGGGTTGGCTCCAACGTTCTACTAGCAGCGGCCATTGGGAGCAGTCTTCTAGCAGCAGCACTGCCTGTTGGTTGTCTGACCAGCTATCGTGAATGACTGGCAGGTTGTGAGAGAATTGCCACCGCAGTGCCAGATAAGGTTCAGCTATGCCTTGGCAAAGCTCTGCTAAGGCGGAATTGGTCGCATTTTCTCCGGGTTTGATGGCTGCGGTGTAGGGGGATGTGCGTTTGGCGACGCTGGCAGAGTTGGCTGCTAGCATTGCTTTGAGGGGTGACATTTGCAGCGGCTGACAGTCCAATACTGTTACTGATACTGTGTCTGAGGGTTTTCTGGCTGGCAAGGTTTCTAGGAGTTGGTAGCGCTGCTGGCTGTCTAAATAAGCTCCTGCTGGCTGGGAAGGGATTAAATATTCGGAATTGGGGACGAGGATTTCTGGGGATTGGGGAGATGCACCCTCGGGGCCTTCTGTTTGTTGCGGGGTTGGTTCTGGCTGTGGTGGGGTTGTGAAAATATTGTCAGATGGGGTTATTTCGCGCTCTGGCGCTGTAGTAGAGCTTTTTTGGTCTGTTTGAAATGATTCTGGTACGATCGCCCCTACGCCAATCACACTGTCAATTTCTGGGCTGCTGAATTCCGGGGCATCGGGCTGTGGAGAATCGGCGGTGATTTCTGTTTTAATGGCGTCTGTGATAGCTGCGGGAGAGTTTTGAGCTGATGCGGTTGCTGGAAAATTGTTTTGTTTTTGTGCAAACTCGGCTGGAGGTACGGTTGACTGGTCTAGCTGGACTGCTGGAAAGTTCGATCGACCGCAGATAATCGCCCGCCACACTTGACCTGTTGTGACTCCGCAATTTTGACATAATGCGGCGCTAACAGCGACTTCGGCGCCGCATTGGTGGCAAGGTTTGTAAGTTAGGGAATTTCCGCATTGTTGACAAAACTTGTTTAGATTGGGATTTTCAAATTGGCAGCGGGGACAGAGGAGCATAGGGGTTTAAAATTGGAGATGGGCGATCGAGTTTGGGGGTGGGGGAGTTTTGGGTTTGGGGTGGTGAGTTCTGAGTTTTGGGCGTGACTCGCAACGGATAACTCCCATTGCCATATACCTTATTTTATCGGCATCGATTCAGAACTAAGATATTTCTTAGAACAGAGATGTTGCACCCGTGTCAGGAATAGCGGCCGGAGAGGGGGAGAATGGTAGAGGGGGAATAGACGATTGAGATATGCAATTTAAATTGAGTACAGCTTGGAAGTCTTACCTATCTAAGATTGTGCGTGCTTGCTAGACAAAAAACTGATTTGATAAGTAGAACAGGCATTTTGCCTGTTACCGAAAATGGTGCAAGATCTCAGTTAGAAGAGATTTTCTGTATAATCTTCTTGGAAAACGGTCTCTCGGGCGATCGACACAATGGTCGAAAGGGGTACTTCACAGAAATATTTGCGCCGGAATTGTTCTTCGGAGACTGCTGCTAGGAATTGCGCTGCATAACGGGTGGCTTGCGGAGAATTTGGGACTGAGAATTGGGTTGAGGGACTAGAGAATAAGGTTTTGGAGATGTGCTCTCCGATTTCTCTTGTTTCCGGTTGTCTGGTGATGTGAAAAGCCCGATCGCGATAATTGACTTTGAAACCGAGATGTTTTAAGGTGGTAAACCCCAGTTGCAGCGAGGTGTCGCTGATGCAGAGTTTTTGGCGCAGTTGCTGTCTGGTGACGGGTTTGTTGGTGCGGCTGAGGTATTTGGCGATGCCGATTAGTTGTTGGCAGATTTGCTGCGGAGGTACGGGTGGGGGTAAAGTATAGGCGATCGCGAGTTTTTGTTGCTTCTGCTGTGCTTGCCGAAACCAGACGCGCAATTCGTCCCAGCTTGCGGGGCATTCTTTGAGGATAATCGAGTTTTCGCGATCGAGCATTGTTGAATTGTCAGCTAGATTTTGCGCTGACATTTGAGATTCCAAGTTTGTGCTAACTGCTAACAACTCTTCATCATTATTTCTATTGCGCCAGTCTAATATCCAATCTATTTTAGTCTGCGAATTAACTTGTTTGTCATCCGTGCGTTCCCGCACAGCTATCAACCGCACTTCATAGTTCGACGTATAAGTATTGAAATCAAGTTCAACAGTGGCATCGCACCGCCCTTCGGGAACTTCGTCTCGGTAGTGTCCCCACCAAATGCCGGGAAATCCTTCATCGCTAGATTCATCCCAAATTTCAAAAGAAGTTTTGATATACTTCACTTCTTTTCCTCGTGAATCTTTAATATTCCTATTATAGATATTCCGAAACCAGCAATTTTCAATCAACAATTTGGGTGCAGGGTTGCCCATGCCGCAAGGTTCGAGCAATTTAAGTTCTTGAAATAACTGTTTTCCTAATTCTGCGACAGTAATTTTCAAGTCCGCTAGAACTGGTGTCGCTGTCAAGCTATCAGTGCTATATTGTTGTCGAAGTTGCTGATTTACAGCATCGGTAAATAGGGGGATATTTTCAACTGGGAGACTCAATCCGGCTGCGAAGGGATGACCGCCGAATCTGTCCAATAAATGCGCTTGGTCTTTGACTAATTGGTAAAGGTCGATTTGATTGGCAGAACGCGCGGAACCCCTGGCGATTTTAGATTTGGCATATGGGATATGAGATTGGTAAAGTGTTTGTGAATCGGGGTTAAAAGAATCGATCAGTTGCGTTTCGGGAAGACTTTCGTTGATTTCTTCGGTTCCTTCTGTGCAGAATAAAATTACCGGGCGGCCGTATTCTTGGGCGATTTGTCCCGCGACTAATCCTAATACTCCTACGGGCCATTGTGGGTCACTGAGGACAATCACGCTGGTGGTTGAGATGTCGAGTTTAGCTAATTTTTGGGCTGCATCTTTAGCCACATCTTTTTGCAAAGATTTGCGTCGGGTGTTGGCAATTTCGGTTAAATTTGCTAGTTCTTCGCAGCGTTTTTTGTCGCGGCTGGTGAGGAGTTCTACGCAGAAGCTGGCGTCGCCTTGGATGCGGCTAACGGCGTTGATTCGGGGGCCGAGGCCGAAGGAAATGTCCGTTGGGCGATCGCCCGCTCGTTTGCATAATTCGAGTAATTTGGCAACTCCCGGACGGGTGGGATTTGCAATTTGTTTTTGCAGTTGTTCTATGCCGAGTTGTGCTAAGTAGCGACAATCTCCTGTAAGTTGGACTAAATCGGCAATTAAGCCGATCGCCACTAACTCCAATAAATCGGTGAGCGGTCGCTGCGGAATATCCGGCAAGGTGTGATATAATGCTTCGACTAATTTGTAAGCTACGGCAACGCCGGACAGGTTAAACAGTTGGTGGTTGGGCGAAAAGTACCGGGGATTGATGATTGCTGTCGCGGGAGGGCGATCGTCAGGTAATGTATGATGGTCAGTGACAATTGTATCAATACCTAAACTTGTAGCATATTCAATTTCAGCAATATTTGTGCTACCAGTATCGCAGGTAATAATTAAGCTAATTCCAGATTTATGTAATTTTTCAATTCCGGGAATATTGAGACCGTGAGATTCAGTTAACCGATTGGGAATATAATAAGTTAGCTGATCATTTTGAGCAAAAAACTCTCCCAGTCCGTCCCACAGAACGGAGGTTGAGGTAATGCCATCAGCGTCGAAATCTCCCCAAATTACGACTTTTTCTGCATTGTTTCTTGCTTGCTGAATTCTTTCTATTGCCCAGTTTATTTCTAGTCCGAATTCAAAGGGACTTGCTGGTTCGTAAAGTTGAGAATTTAAGAACCCTGGTATTTCTTCAGGATTTTGAATTCCTCTGTACCAAAGAAGTGCGGCGGCATAGTTTCCGGGGAGTTCTGGCGCGTGATTTCTGACAGCTTCGATTAGCCAAGCTGGGGGTTTCGGTAAGAGTTGATTTTGCCAGTTTTGAGTTAGTTCTACCATTAGATTTTAGATGTTAGATTTTAGAGATTTATCAGTTATGTTAAATAGATATTTCCTCGATTATAGCAAGATTTGGCAGCCAATTTGCGGGAGTTTCTACTGGAATATTTGACGAGAAAGCTTTGGAATCTTGGGTGCGGTTGCAGCGAGTGGCGAATTGACAGGAATTGCAGAGATTGGAACTAATTTCTACTTGGGGGAAGAATTCACCACCTTCGGTATAGCACTGTCGCCAGTCGGTTAGTTGCTGCAATATTTCGGTTAAATCTTGTTTAGTGCGATCGTGTTCTATTTGATTGTAGGAAAAAGTGAGTTTTTGTGGCGGTTCTTCTCCTTGTAATTGTACGAACCAGTAGGTCATTGAAACTTGTTCAGGGGAATAGTCGCTGGTTTCTACTAGAACATATAAATAGAGTCGGGTTTGCCAACTTTCGGCGATCCATTTTGATTTTTGAGGGCGGGGATAGGTTTTCCAGTCGAGAATTTGAGCAGCGTTTGGTTCGGCTATTAGCAAGTCATAGATAACGGTGAATAGGTAGTCTTGAAAAATCAGGATGCGGGGGTGTTCGGCTTGGCGGAAAATTTGGTCCCTATTTTCTGAATTCGCGAAAAGTTCGGGTGCGGTGTCGATAAATGCTGCCACACAGCGTCCTAGTTCGGGGTCTTGTTGCGTGATATATTCAATGGGGAGTCCGAGTTCTCGCTGCTGCATTAATAGGTGAAAATGGCTGCCCCACGTCAGTTTTTCTTTATGTTCTGGGGAGGCGGTGGTGGCGAGGAGTTCTAGGTAGCTATGCTGGAATTTGCGGGGGCATTCTTCGAGGATTTTGAGTTGGGTTTGGGAGAGTCGGAGCATTTTTTGGGGAGATATTAAGGCTGACATTTATTAAGGGATAATTAGAGCGAGCGCTTTTTTAGAGAGAGTGTGATCGCTTTTAGAGCCAAAATTGCTTATCCCCATCCAATGCACCGGGGGAAATACCTTGTAACCGCCGATAAGCTATGCGGTCAGAACCGTATAACGGAACAGGTAAGCGCGGTTCTTTAAGCGCTCCATGATGCAATAAAGTAAGTTTAAGTGTTGTTTCTACTAAACTTTCAATTGATACTTCCTGTCCTTCATGAGGAATAACCTTCAAACGTAAGGGATAAGGCAGACCCATCTTCTCATTCTTCACTTCTGTTGTAACCAAAATCACTTCATATGCAGATAGTCGAAGTGCTAGACCTTTTGTGGGTGCTTTTAAAGCTGACTGAGCAAAATTGTAAAGCCGGGGAACTTGAGACTTGATACACTCCACCAAAATAAAATTAGAGCTAATTGCTTTCGCTCGTTCCCGTAAATGCTTGACTTCATTACCACAAAAATGTCCATCACGGTAAATTAGTACAGTTTTTCCAGTTAGATCAGCAGCCGGAAGAAACCTCTCTAGTGTTCGTTTATCGATTTCTTCACCCTGTGTCAAAGCATCTTCTAGCCTATAACGAATAAATTTTCCTTGCCGATCGTAAAGACGCACACTTGCACAAACATTCAAGCTTCCGCTTCCCTTTTTTTTGGGAGTTCTGGAAATATCGAATCCGATGAAATAATCAGCAATTTCTAAAGGTTCAGCTAGAACAAATGGCAAGTTTCCCAACTTTGCTAAAATCCCTGGAATGATTTGATTGAGAATATTTCCGTGATTTTTAGTATCTTTTATTGTGTCCTCATAAATAACTTGGCTTGCTTTTCCATGTCGGAGTAACTGCGAAGAAATAAAAGCATAAAAACTGCCGTCTTCGCTATTGTCGGTATTGCGATCGCTTTCTGGGAGAAACGTCAAAACAATATCAGTGGGAATTGCCATTAGTTCATGAATAGCTTGTTCCAATCTAACTTTAGCCTCAGCTTTACTCAAGCCGTCTATGGAAACTATCTTAATTCTACTCTCATCAATCTTTTTTGTATTCTTGTCAATCAAACTGAGGCTTTCAAATTTATACTGTTTGAGACGTTTCTGAACTTCTTCTAAAAAAGATGAGCTGACTTTAAAATTCCCAACTTTTAACACTGAAATGCGAATAGGTCTTGATATATCGCTATACTCATCGTGACGGCGATAAACACCACCTTTAGAGAGTCCTTTCAAAACTTCACCTCTCTTACCAATAAATTTATTACCAAATTCAAGAAGTGTTTCTTCAAGCTTGAACTGAATTGGCATGAATAAGGAATCATGATCGCGACTGTTGATACACTTAGCTCCTAAATTGATTCCATAGGCATTTAAAACCTTTTCTGCTTTTTGCTTATATGAAGCCAAGCATTTTTGTCGATCTTGATAGGGAATTTTAGTTTCTTTGAGTAAGTCTCCGTATTTTACATCAAAGCGAGCAGCGGTATCCTCTGTAACACAGGGACGCAGAGCTGCCATTGGATAGTGAAACTCGTTGGTATTCTTACCAAACTGGACTGCAACAACAATTTGCTCGTCAGGTGCTTCTATAAGTTTTTGTTTGCTCTGTGCACCTGTTGCTTTATTGATGAGTTCTTTTCTACGTTCTCCTTCTCCAATCGGGCCAACAATAGCAGTGATTGTCGCGAAACTATTGTTTTCAATATCTCGAACTTTTAAACCAATTAAAAGCTCTTTAGGTTTGTTCCTATACGGATTATTTTCGTAAAATTCATCTAAAGTGCTTCGACAAGAGAAGTAACTGTGAGGGGTCAAAACTAAAGCCGGATAGTCACCATCTTGAAGTTCAATAGCTTCTGCCCATAAA
>JBDTEI010000516.1:0-7803 GCA_039922675.1 Microcoleus sp. | reverse complement strand
AACAGCCGACAACAACGGCCATATCAACGCAGATAAAAGGAATCAAAAATATAGTATTAGAAAGTGTTCCCACATCATCGGTGAGAGTAGCCAGCAAGCGATTAGCGCCCAATTCTTCCAAGTGCCGCAAAGGAGAAGACAGAATCCCTCGGCTCAAACTCAGCCGCAAATTATAAACAGCTTCTTGAGAAAGGTAGATTAACAAAAATTGGGAGATAACGCCGGTGACGAGAGCCAAAACTGCTAATCCGGCAAAGTACCAGACTAAATTTTCATTGGAATTGTCGCTGATGGCGCGATTGATGAGAGCAATTAACTGAGCGCTGCAACCGCCGCTAATTAAGCCTGTGAGGATGGCGATGGAAACATTCAACCAAGAAGCTTTTAACAGTAGCCAGATTACATTCATCCGATTTTACTCCCTTTTTAATAGATGTTTTTAGTGAGGACTAAAGTTATGACTACGAACCTAATTACTGCTGCACTTCTGTTTCTTCTGTTTCAAATACTACTTTATTGTAAATCTCGCTCATCGACATTTGCACTCCCAGCGCAGCTAAAGAAACTATTGCCGCTTCTCCCTCATATTCCTGAAACAACCATTGATTCGATTCATTTTTAATATACTCTGCGACTAATAATTCGGATTGATTGACTAATATATACTCGCGGAATTCAGGAATTGAGCGATAAAACCGAAATTTATCCTCTCGATCGAAATCTGTTGTAGACTTAGAAAGCACTTCCACAATCATGATTGGATTGAGTATCTTATCACTGCGCCCTTCGCTAAAAACTGGTTCTCCTGCAATCACCATAATATCCGGGTAAGTTCCCCGCCGATAGCGAGGAATCCACAGCCGCAAATCGTTGTGAAAAAGCTCAAATAGCTGCCCCTCAAGCAAGTTTCCCAGAACTCTACTCAAATTGCGCATAATCCGACTGTGATTAATTGTGCCACCTGCCATCTCTAAAATTTCTCCATCGCGGTATTCATTTCTAAACTCGGTAGTTTCTTCTAACTGCCGGTACTCATCGGGAGTATAAAACTTTGACTTGGTTTTTACTAACATTTTTATACCTTTACTATCTTTTATCCGCGTTAATCTGTGTTAATCTGCTTCAATTTGCGGTTAAAAATCATAATTAATAGTATATCATAATCATCGATAATTTGAATTTCATTGAAGACCGGGCGGTTGAAACCGCATCTATACAAACTTGCACGTGCCTCCGCAGGTTGAAGATATAAAAAAGCACCTAATCTTTAACAATTAGGCGCTCTCCAATCTTTTAAATCCAGCTAAAATTAATCGTTGCGAGACAAAAGATTTGATTCAACTTTTACAGCAGAAATCGGTATAACGTGACTCAATGCCGACTGCAATATCGCCGTTTTGGTAACAGAATCGTTTGCCAAGTTAAACAAAGGATTTGACAAAATGCCTGCCAATGTTGTCGCTACTAAAGTTAGTACGACGCTGACTTGCAAAGGTCGCATTCCCTGAAGGTTCCAGCGAACTTCGGGATAATTCTTCACCGCATCCGACATCTCTTGAGGTTCTTTTACTACCATCATTTTGACGACGCGGATGTAGTAGTAAATCGAAATTACGCTGGTAATTAATCCCAGGATAACTAAGCCGTAAAGTCCAGCTTGCCAGCCAGCCCAGAACAGATAGATTTTGCCGAAGAATCCAGCCAGCGGGGGAATTCCGCCGAGAGAAAGCAGGCAAATACTCAACGCTAAGGTTAGCAGCGGGTCTTTTTGATACAAGCCAGAGTATTCGCTGATTTGGTCGGTTCCAGTCCGCAGGGAGAACAGGATGATGCAGGCGAATGCGCCTAGGTTCATAAACAGGTAAATCAACAGATAAAATATCATGCTGGAGTAACCGGCTTCGGTTCCTGCAACCAAACCAATCATCACAAAACCAGCTTGGGCGATCGACGAATAAGCTAAAAGCCGCTTCATGCTAGTCTGGGCGAGGGCAACCACATTGCCCAACACCATGCTGAGTATGGCTAAGGCTGTGAATACGAAGTGCCACTGTTCTGTAAGTGCGGGGAAAGCTGTTGTTAACAACCGGATGGCTAGGGCAAAACCGGCGGCTTTGGAACCGACAGAAAGGAAGGCGACAACGGGTGTCGGCGAACCTTCGTAAACGTCTGGAGTCCACTGGTGGAAGGGAACTGCGGAGATTTTGAAGGCGATACCGGCGATCGCAAAAACCAAAGCAATCACCAAACCGAGGGATTGACCTTCATTCACAGTAGAAAGATTAGCTGCGATCGCACTTAGGGTAGTTTGGCCGCCAGACAACCCGTACAGCAGCGACAAACCGTAGAGAAACACCGCCGAAGAAGATGCCCCAATTAACAAATATTTCAAAGCAGCTTCATTGGAACGCGGGTCGCGTTTTGTGTAGCCCGTCAGCAAATAAGACGAGATACTCAGAGTTTCCAACGAAATAAAGATCATTACCAATTCATCAGCGCCGCTGAGGAACATTCCTCCCAAAGTAGCGGTGAGCAAAATGCCGATAAATTCCGCTAAAGCAGTACCAGTTTGTAGTACATAGCGGACGGATATCAAAATAGTGACAGCCGCAGTCAAAGCGATAATTCCGCGAAACACTAAACTCAAGGCATCGCTGTTAAAACCACCCAGAAACGAGATGGTATTAACGTTATCCCACTGCAAACACAAGGCAGCGACGGCGGCCAACAAACCCGCAACGGCAACGTAGGGAGTCCAATTAGAGGAACTGCGGCCTACGATTAAATCGCCGACGAGAACCACCAAGAGGGTGATGATGACAATTCCCTCGGGCAAGATAGTTCCAGCATTTAGCTGGGCTGCAAGAGTAGCAAAATCCATATTTTCAGGCAGGTTGGGTAATACAGGCCCAAAAGGCTGTAATGGGCAGTGAGCTCGTAAAAATTCTTTACCAAACTGGATTGTAGCGGATTACAGCTTCGCAAGCCCAGTTTTGCGGTGTTTGTTGCCGGGGAGTTGATACTCGGTGCGAAAATTGCGCGATCGCTAAACAAGGTGTATCAATAGGATCACCAGGTACTGTCGATGCAGCCTTAAATCTGAGACACAACATAACTATTATGCCGATCGATCGCAAAGCCCAACGATCAGCAATCCGGCTGCCACAAACGCTGCTAACGCCCGAACATGATTCCAAAAAGTCCAGTTAACAAGGTACGGTGCCCACAGTCTCGCGCCCTCAGCACTACCCGGATCGACTTTCGCCAGCGCATCGTTTAGCGGTACATTAAATGCGATCGTCACTCCGACCGTGCCAACGAGATACAACAAGCTACCAATCAGCAAATAGGTAGCACCCGGTTGATAGAACCCATTTGAGATCTTTTTGCCAATCGGGTAGGATAGCTAAAAGTGGTGGATTCAAAGCAGAGGAGGCAGTGAATGGGGTATTCAAGCGACTTAACAGACAAAGAGTGGGAAATAATCGAGCCATTATTACCGCGCAAGAAGAAAACAAGACCCCCAGTGTGGACAAAGCGGCAAATTCTCAACGGGATATTGTATCAACTCAAGAATGGTTGCAACTGGGCAGACTTACCCAAAGATTTTCCACCCTATTCAACGGTCTTCTGGCATTACAAACAGTGGTGTGAAAATGATATTTTAGACAAAATCATGACAGAATTACATGGACGAGTGCGGGAACAAGTAAAAAAAAAGCCTCAGTGGACAACTCTAATCATGATTGACTCACAAGCGGTGAAAAACACCTGTAATGCAGGGATTGAGTCGAAAGGGTTTTGTTTTTACAAGACGACAAATGGGATTAAAAGACATCTAGCAGTTGATATATTGGGCTTCCCCTTCTTTACCCACTGCACTCCTGCCAGCGTATCTGATGACCCTCGGGGTTGATTGAAATGCTGACCCAAAATATCGATTACTTCAAATCTAAACCGCTGGAACTGCCGAAGATTACCATCTTGCTAGATCATGGTTATCAGGAGTGAAAAACTGACGAGCTCATTGGAGCAGATTTATCCTGAAATTATGACCAATATCCAGTTTGAACTCTCTGCCAAGCCATCAAAAGCTGAAAAGGACGCTTTCATGACAATCGGGATTTGTTCCGGTTGCAGCTAGATGGGTGATTGAAAGATCGAATGCTTGGGTAGAGCGATGCAAGAGTTTAGTCAAAAATTTTGACCGCACACTCGAAGCTGCCAATGCCAAGCTCAAGCTTTGTTTGATCAGATTGATGCTCAAACGACTTGCTGCTCCAGCTACCCCCTAAAAAGATGTCAAATGGGTTCTATAGGGTTTCACCGAGGTGGTAGCCGGAAAGTTGCAGGGGTTGTACAAGCATAATTTTGGGGTTGGCGAATCAGGTTTGAATGGCGTAACGAATGACAAAGGTGACGAACTTATATTAGTTTGCATTCGATCGGCAGAATGATTGCAAATTCCGTTCCTTCTTCGGGATGCGATCGCACCGTGAGCCTACCGCCGTGCTTTTCGATAATCGAATAGCTCACAAATAACCCCAATCCCGTACCGCTACCGACGGGTTTTGTGGTAAAAAATGGGTCGAAAATTCGGGCTTGAATACTTTCAGGAATCGTACTATCAGTATTGGAAACCACAATCCGAATTTGCTGAGAGTCGATCGCTGCTGTGCGAATCCGAATTTCGGGGCTATCTCCCCTTTGAGGATTATCTCGAATGGCATCGATCGCATTATTAATCAGATTGAGAAAGACTTGATTAAGCTGACTCGGATAGCAAGTAATCTGCGGCAGGCGATCGTACTCCTCGACTACTCGAATGGCGGGTTGGTTTTCAGTAGCTTGCAAGCGGTTTTGTAAAAGCAACAGGGTACTTTCCAGCCCCATCTGTAAGTCTACCTTTTTGAATGTGGATTCATCCAAACGAGCAAAGTTTCGCAAACTCAAAACAATTTGTCGGATGCGATTGCTACCCACTTCCATCGATTCTAGAATTTTTGTGACATCCTCAATCACGAAATCGAGCTCTATTTCTTCATTTTTGGCTTGAATGATTGAACTCGCTTTAGGATATTCAGACTGATAAAGCTTGAGTAAATCAATTAGGTTGTTGACATAGTTTTTAGTATGACTAATGTTACCATGAATAAAGTTAATAGGATTATTGATTTCGTGAGAAACACCGGCCACTAATTGACCCAGAGATAACATTTTTTCGCTGTGAATCAGGTGCGCTTGAGTTTGTTGCAACTGTTCTAGGGTTTCCTCTAATGCTTGAGCTTTTTGGTTGAGGGCTTCTGTTTGGCGCTTAACCTCGGCTTCTAGGGTGTGGGAATAGTTTTCGGTTTGTTGGTACAGACGAGCATTTTCCAAAGAGATCGCCGCTTGACTGGTGAGGAGTTTGAGTATCTCGATGCGATCGCGAGTAAAGGCACCGACAGTTATACTATTTTCTAGGTACAAAATCCCGATGAGTTTGCCTTGGCGAGTCATCGGCATACATAAAACAGATTTGGGTGTGTGGGTGAGGAGATAGCGATCGCCCGCAAATTGCGTTTCTGTACTTAAGTTGTCAAACACGGCGGTTTCCTGAGTTCGCGCAACGGCATAAATCAAACTTTGGGGAAGATTTGAGTATCGATCGAGGGGAATTTCTAGAAGTTGGGAACTCTCTCCATCGGCTTGATAGATTGTCACCCATTGATTATCTTGGTGCAAAACTAAATGACCACTTTGTGCGCCGGCATTGGCGATCGCAATTCGCATTAAAGTCGCTAACAGTTTCTCTAATTCAATTTCTTCGGAGATCGCTTGAGCCGCTGCAATCGCTGCGGGAAAATCCAACCAGATATTTGGGTTGTGGCTGCTGCTTGTGCTTCTTATCTCGGTTGGGAGGATAGTTAATTCTGATGGGATTCTAGGATGAGTGGGTTGAAGAATCGCCCCGAGGAGTTGCCCATAGCGTTGTTCTAGGTCATTGGTTTTAGCTTTGGCTCCCCATTGGGCGTAGCCGTAGTAAGCTTCTTGCATATACGCTGCGGCAACTTTCTCTTTGCCCCAGTCTAGGTAGAATTTGGCCGCGAGCTCGTTCGCAAGGGCTTCTTCTTGGATGTAGCCATTGGTTTTGGCTCCGGCGATCGCCAGATCGTACAGTTCGATCGCATCCATCTGGCGCCCCTGCACTCGATCAAGTTCGGCCTTAAGGAGAGTATATTTGTGTTGATAATTCATCGGGGCAAAGTTCGCCCAATTTTTTAATTTCTCTAGGGTACGATCAACCTGCGCTAAATCATCTCGATCAAGTTCAGAATGATTTTCTTGATTGCGGACAAGCAAAGAGAGAGAATGATAAAATAGGGTCGTAGGAACGAAATAAGTTCCAAACACTCCTGCCGTATAACGACAGGCTAGCTCGCCAAAATTAACAGCCTTTTCAGAGTGGCCAAAAAGATAAGCCAAAAACATTTTCACAAAAAAGATAGAAAAACCTAAAGTGAGTTTATTCTCTTTAACGATTTCTTCTAAAAACATTGTTTCATCATAACTTTCTCCAATTAATTGTTCGATATTCTCTAATTTGTATGACTGTAAATTTAAAATTCCCTGATGCCAAGGAGCGAGATATTGAATATGAAAATCTTGTTTGAGAACTTTAATAATTTGTAGTTTTTGTCGGCATTCCGGCTCGACTTCTGTAAGAGGTTTACCTGTTAAGAAAAGATACTGAGCATACTCGGCAGCAGCGTAACACGCATATTCAAGATTGCCAGTTTCTAGACCGCTCTCCAAACCTTGGATGTGTACGGGCAAGCATTGATGGACGCTTTCTTTCCAATGACAAACGTGAGTGGCAAAAAGAACACAGACGCTTGAACGTAAGGAGCGAGATGCGAAACGATCAACTAATTTCATGGCCAATTTGCCAAACTGATAGCCGGAGTCGATATCTCCTTCCGATTCGCACAGCCATGTCGCATACCAAGCAAAACCAAAAGCTGAATTCGGACACATTCCAAATTCAAGAGATAGGCTTACCATCGTTAAAATGGCTTCCTTAAAGTATTGAGGATTGAGAGTCCAGGCTGGTGTAATAATATTGGTGAGAATCCTTAGCGCTGCAATAATTTTAGGGTCTTGTAGAACGGGGGACTCAATTAAAGATTCAATATTTTCTGTATGCTGAGGTCGCTCTTGAATCAACTCGATTTGAAGCAGTTTTAAAACCTCTAATCCTAAATTTAGAGCAAGTTGTTGCTCATTTTGAGAGATATAAGCCTGGATTTGAATCTCATAAATAGAGATTCGATCTAATAAAGAAACAGCATGAGTGAGGACTATTCCAGCAATCGTATTCATCAGCCCATATTCACCGGACATATAGTGTGCTTGAGCAGTTAATTCATGAAATTTTAAGGTCATTGTATGTTGAGATTCCCAACAGTTATCCTTGAGAAGATCGATCCCTTGTTGAAAATATATTACTGCTGCTTTATAAGCAGTCGCAGTCATCGCTTTTTCAAGACACCGCAAATTCAAATGAGCTAATTCTTCGCGTTCAGAGTCAATTTCTAGAAAGTCACCACCAAGATTCAAATGATTGACGATCTCAAATAAAACGTCTTCTAAATTATCGGCATAACGAGCTTGTAATCTTTTGCCAATTTTAAAATGTATGTGCTTTTGCTGATTTTGGGGAATGAGAGAGTAAGCAGCTTGTTGAACGCGATCGTGCAAAAATCGATAGTTTGGATTGGCATCACTCTGAGTATCTGTGCGATCGGCATCCTGAAAGAACTT
>JBDTEI010000515.1:0-2531 GCA_039922675.1 Microcoleus sp. | reverse complement strand
CAAGTTAAATATCCAATAATTAGAAATCCCTGCTTCCGCGTAGAGAGATAACTTAGTTTTGCGATCGTACTTCAAAGTAGAATCCGAAACCTCAATTACCAACAAGATATCCGCAGTATTACTAATTTTAACCGCCCGGTCTTCTTCAACCCACTCTCTAGTGAGTGCAAGTTTGTGTAGACGCGAATTCCATTCGCTCGGTCTTCTTACACGATCTGATTCGAGGATACATCAGGAGCGATCGCCCGACTAGCATCACCCGAAAGCACTTGCGCAGCAGACGCAGCAGCAAATTGCCCGTAAGAGTTCGCGCCCAAACCATTAACTTGACGCATCAAAGTGCCCATTTCCAAAGCACTCATCGCATAATTCCAGCCCAAATTGCTCTTAATTCCCGCCCTTTCCAAAGCTTGCTGCATCGTGTCTGTCGTCACCACCCCAAAAATCACCGGCACACCAGTTTGAAAAGCAGCCGCAGCAATTCCCTTAGAAACCTCACCAGCTACAAAATCGAAATGCGGAGTTTGGCCGCGAATCACCGCACCCAGACAGATTACCGCATCATAGCGTCCAGAAAGAGCTGCTTTGCGGGCAACCAAAGGAATCTCAAAACATCCCGGAACCCAATAAAAATCAACTTGATTCCCATGAGGATCAATATCAACCCCGTGGCGTTTCAAACAATCTTGACATCCTTCCAAAAGTTTGTTGACAATCAAATCATTAAAACGACCGATTACAATTGCAAACCGCAAGGATTCTGTTTGGGTAAAAGTTCCCTCAAAAACTGCCATAATGTTCTATTTTAGATTTTAGTTTTTAGTTTTTAGTTTGCGAGAAGGCAAAATTTAGAAAGCAGAAACATCTCATCATAATCTCAATTGCAAAAACATACAGGCTTGATAATCTAGAAAATTCCTAGCTTTTACCCCATAATGCCGAATGCCTTCAAATTACTTGTGAATGCCTTCTACCTTCTACTTTTTACCTTCTACCTCGGTCAGATCGGGAAAATCTAAACTACCAAAAAGTTCAATACACCCACTGCAATTACCAGCAAAAACCAGAGGCCAGAACCGGCATAAATCAGCGTTTTAGACTGATTCCAGTTTTGAGGAGTGGCATAAGCAACTGGAACACCAACGACCATCACAAAAGACAGCAGTACCAAAGCCAGTAAAACCAATTGAAACAGAATTGATAACATTTTTTCTCCTTTCGATATAGCCGTGCGTTGACGAGAAATAGTTGGTCAGAACCTGGAGAAACATTCCAGATTCGAGTTTTTGACCCGCTCAAAAACGGGATCGCTTCCCCGACTTAAGTCGTGGAGATTTCAAAATCTTAGACCAAATTTGAATCTCCCAGATCGATCTGTGGAGTAAATCTAAAATCTAAAATCTAAAATCTAAAATCGACTGACATTATCCCGACAGTCATCGAGAGATTGTCGGTTGATTGATACGAAAGAACTCGTGCAAATTCGGGCATGGCGCGAACAGGCGTCACCAGCTCTTGAGGTTCTCACCAATTTTATCATTGTTCGCTACTGCACAGAAAACTGGATTCGATACTGGCTGAAGCTTATGTTAAACAGTCCAGGACGCACTTGCAACCTCAGAAACCGGGTTTCTTGCGTGATTTCTCGTGACTCGTCGCAAATTTTTCGTAGAAACCCGGTTTCTAGCCCCATGCGTCACTCCTGTTATAGCCCGATCGCCCGATCCGGTATCAGAGCGCCAGAAATTGCTAGTGTGGGAGTGAGAGATGCGAGATTTTCGGCTATGGACTTAGTTTTGTGCCACACAACAGCAGATTTTGACAGCTTGGGCGCGGCGGTGGGACTTTGCGTGCTCCACCGCGGTAGCAGGATCGTACTCACAGGCGGCTGTCACCCGACGGTGCGAGATTTTTTGGCGCTACACCGGGACGAGTATCCGCTGATCGAACGCCGATCGGTCAATCCGCAACAAATTCGATCTATTAGTATAGTGGATGCCTCACAGCGCGATCGATTAGGAAAAGCCGCCGAATGGCTAGACTTGCCGCACATCAACGAAATAGCGGTTTTTGACCACCACCTGCAAGCCGATTTAGACATTCCTGCGACTGTTACCCAAATTGAAGCAGTCGGCGCCACCACCACATTAATTGTAGAAAAACTCCGGGAAAAGTTCAAAAATGCAGCCGAAAACGGCGATACAACATCCAGCCTGCTGCCTTCAGAAGCCACAGTCATGGCCCTGGGTATCCACGTCGATACAGGTTCCCTCACCTTTGAGGGTGCAACGGCGCGAGATGCAATGGCTTTAGCGTGGTTGATGGAACAGGGAGCGAGTTTGCGGGTAATCTCTGAATATGTAGAACCCGGTTTATCTCCGCAATTGCAGGATTTGCTGCAAGCATCGCTCAAGAATTTGCGATCGGAAACCTTGCATGGTTATACAGTAGCTTCAGTATTACTATCTACTGACGACTATGTTCCGGGACTTTCTTCCCTAGCTTCCCGCTTGCTCGATTTGACTGAAACC
>JBDTEI010000514.1:0-5937 GCA_039922675.1 Microcoleus sp. | reverse complement strand
GACAGCTCCCACATCTCCGGCGCCCAAGACAGCTCCCACATCTCCGGCGCCCAAGACAGCTCCCACATCTCCGGCGCCCAAGGCAGCATCTCCCGCCGCCAAAGCCGTCGCGCCTAAGCCCGACTCTTGGAGGGAAGCCGTTAACAACGCTCAGAAGGCGGCTATTTTGGCCCAGACGGCTCAATCTCAAAAAGAGTGGATAGTAGTAGCAAGCGAGTGGCAGAAAGCAATTCAGCTTATGAGGGCCGTGCCATCAACTAGCCCGAACCATGAAAAGGCTCAGCAAAAAGCGGCAGAGTATCAGGCTAATCTGATTGTTGCTAACCGCAGGGCGGCGGCAGCGCCTTAAGAGTTTTGAGTTTTGAGTTGAATACTCGATGTCTAAAAAGTCAAAAGTAAAAACTCAAAAGTCAAAAATCTTTCAGTAAAAAGAAGATTTTTGACTTTTGAGTTTTTTCAATTTTACTGAAAAACCCCAATTATTTAGGGCTTGCTGAAAAAAGCTGAAACCCTTAGATCGAAAAAGTTTGGCTCGTTTTAGCGCTGAGGAGTGTGCAAGGATATAGCAATCCTAAATCATTAGAAAAAAATCTCAGGGAAGCAGCAGCACTGTTCAATCAGTACGGCTACTCGGGTTTTTATATGTCTGACATCATGCGCGTTACAGGCTTGTAAAAAGGAGGAATTTACAACCACTTCCCGAGCAAAGATGAGCTAGCCTTGCATTTTTTTGACTTTGCCACCGAATGTATGCGCAAACAATATATCTGGGCTTTGAAAGGAAACAAAAATGCGGTCGATAGACTAAAAGCTATCATATCTGTATTTAGCAATTTTGCCGAAAATCCTCCCATACCGGGCGGCTGTCCCCTATTAAACATAGCAGTCAAACCCTGACGCTTACCAGTATTAACAACTGAACGAACGGCAGCCAACAAATCTCGGCCCCATTCCGAACGGAAGCCATTGGTCACACGACGAAATATCACACTCATCCGAATCGCCTGTTCACTCGAATTATTCGTCGGTGGAATTGTCGCATCTTCTAGAAACAGAAATAAATTGTCAATCAGCCAACCCTAGGCTTTTCGTAACCGGATACCATCTGCATGGTATGGCACTAAATTCAAAATCTTGGTTAATCTTTCCTGTAAATTTGTTCGATATCGATTGAGTCTAGTATCGTCGATTTTTGATCGTCGCCGATGGATGATCAAAGCCCTTAATAATAACCTCTGCATCGCCGGGAAAAAATTTTGTCTCCAGCATCAATCGTATATTGGCAATCCCGCAATTGATGTGCTAAGCATACTTGCCATTGTGGTGCTGGGTTATTTTTTTGAACACTCAATAAGTCTGAGACCCAAATATCGGGACGATGTTCTGCCAGAACTTCGTTTATTACCCCAGTCCCTCGACTCGGGCGGATGACGTGTAAACAAACATCCTGATTCTGAAACACCCACTCCCATTGGTTCTGTCCGTTAACTCTCGCACTGGTTTCATCGCTTGCAAATTAATTTTGCCCGCCGCAACCGTTGCAGTATTTGAGTTACTTGCTCATCTAAACTGGTGCGAGACTTTCAAGAGCAAGTTGGCGATGGCACCTTCTGATATCTTTAGTCCAAAGTTTGCTAACTAAATTTTAATGCCAATTTTAGCTGCTTTCAATTAGTTTCTGACTTGCCGTTAATTGAGACTATAAACCGACAAAAACATAGACATTAAAAATAATATTATCTCAACTATTTTTGGGCTTTCTAAAAAAATTATCGGTAAAAAACAAGGGATTTTTCAGGAATCTAAATCCTCTTTCACAAGACTGCTGATTTTTATAATTGCTCAGAATTTGTGATATTTCTAACTTTGTCGGCTGGACAAAAGATTTGGACGAAAGGCTTTATCAGCATAAAAAATGCAGAGGAGCTAAGTTTTGCGGCGCAGCCCTCTTAGCGCGGAATAAAATTTGTGTTGGTGGAATGCTGCACTTTGCAGACAAATGTTTTGAGATAACAATCAAGAGGCAAAAGAACCACAAACGCTTTTGCCCTATTTGCACAAATTTGGTAGACTAAGATAATGTAATGTTTGCAACAGTGTTGCTTGAGCATAACTGTTTTGTCCTATAAGTGCGTGTAGGCGTGAACTATCCTTCTGTATCTTTGACTACTTAATTTTCTCTCAAATCCTGACTAGCTGGTTGACAGATTGCTGCTACCATACCTTGCACTTAGTAGCAACCGCCAGAATCAATTAAGCTAATTAAAAAATAGGCTGCAAAAATCCGATGCTCCCCAAGAATAACCGCAAAAAGTTACCCTTATTAGCAGCGTTCTTAATCTCGCGATTTATCCCTTGGTTCCTGAGTGCGATCGGGCTATTGCTCAGTTTCTGGGTCATCGTACCAGCACCCACGCTGTTTTTGTACCCTTTAGCGGTGGGTGCACCAGAAATCAGTCCTTGGTTAGTCGCTATCAATACGATCGCCCTTCTGCTCAATCTGCCCAGACGACATCAACGCAAAGTCTACATTATTTTACCGATTTGTAACCTGTTCGCCCTAATTCTGAGCCTGCTTCCCCTGATGCAATTCCCAGCAGCCAATGCAGCGATAGCTACCGAAATGCAAGCAGTTCTAGGGACAAACTATTTAGCAACCGTTCCTCAAGCTTTACGCGCGCAGCTACGCCCTCAACCGTTTATCCTCGCAGATTCGTTCCGAGGAATTCCCCTCAGAGAGGTGAGGATCGATCGCACTATTGTATTTGCCAACCCTGACGGAGTTTCACTGAAACTAAACCTTTACCGGCCGATGCAAGTTGGCAAATATCCGGCGATAATCACGCTTTACGGGGGAGCTTGGCTCAGAGGCAATCCCGATTATAATGAGGAATTCAGTCGCTACATGGCCGCTCAAGGTTATTGTGTTGTGGCAATTGATTACCGCCACGCTCCGAAGTATCGCTTCCCGGCTCAGCTTGAGGACGTACAAGCCGCTCTTTCCTACATCAAAACTCATGCCGATGATTGGGAAATTGATCTCAATAGAATTGCTCTGATGGGAAGGTCTGCCGGTGCCCATTTAGCAATGCTAACTGCTTATGATTCAAGCGTGCTTCCAGTTAGAGCAGTGGTGAACTATTACGGGCCAAATGACCTGATTCGGGGATACAATGACCCACCTTTTCCTGATGCAATCGATGTTCGAGCTGTCTTGCGTGCCTTTCTCGGAGGAACCCCAGACGAACTCAAGGAGCTTTACCGTCGGGCTTCTCCCATCAATTACGTTAAACCGAATCTTCCCCCTTCTCTACTGGTTTATGCAGGTCGCGACCATATCGTGCAGGCTAAGTTTGGGCGATCGCTCTACGAACGATTGCGAGCCACGGGCGATCACGCTATTTTGCTTGAAATCCCTTGGGCTGAACACGCCTTTGATGCAGTTTTTAATGGCCCTAGCAATCAATTGGCTTTGTATTATACAGAACGTTTTTTGGCTCATGCTCTGAATTCTTCCGATTACCAACGAGTTAAATAAAAGGTAGTACCCTGAAGGAAAGGATGAGAGTAAGCTATGATTAGAGAGAAGTGTTGGTCATTAGTTATATGACATTAGAAATTCATTATTACCCCAATTATGGCTCAAAATAAGTTAGTCGTAACAGTCAAATTCGGCATCAAAAACAGAACCACAAATGTCGAAAATGTGGTCGTCAATTTATTTTAAATCCGGCGTCAAAAGCTATTACCAATAAACAACAGGAGTTAATATCACGGATGATACTTGAACGTATTTCTCAGGCTGGGATTGCTCGGGTATTACAAATATCAGAAGATACAGTACAGCACTACGTAAATGCCGCTTCTGTTATTGAAAAGAAGCAATTTGAGGTGAGTGCCCAGCCAAAAAAGCGCCGTTCAGATGGATGAGCTATGATCGTTTGTCGATAATAAAGGAAATCATCAGTGGGTATGGCTTGCATTGAATGCCCAGACCAGGGAAATTGTTGGTGTATATATGGTCGATCGTAGCGCGGTATCAGAAGAGTGCCTTATGGAATTCAATGCCACCAGTTGATCGTCAATGTGCAGTAATTTATACCGATTATTGGAGTGCCTATGATTCTGTATTGCCCAGTAATCGTCATCATAGTGTAGACTCTCGATAGTGGTTGTACTAGCTATATCGAGCGCTTCAACTGTACTATTCGACAATGAGTATCTCGGTTAGTAAGAAAGAGCTTAGCCTTCTCTAAAAAATTAGAAAATCATATTGCTGCAATTTGGCGTTTTGTGCATCATTATAATGCTAGTTTACAACTCTATATGCCTACTTTTCTTTGAATTCGGTTTTGTTTGATCATCTTGATCCTTTCCTTCAGGGCACTACCGCGTAAGTCCTAAAGATGTCAAATGGGTTCTATAATTATTATTAACCTGGCTCATGATACTTATCAAAAGAGAGAGTTCAATGATTGCCCTACCTGGAGTTACCTGTCATTGCAAAATCTATGAGAGTTCAACATCTTTAGTGTATCGGGGAATCAGAGTGCAAGATGATCTAGCGATCGTCATAAAAATGCTCAAACAAGATTATCCCTCTCCCCAAGAACTGACCCGCTACAGACAGGAATATGAAATTACCCGATCGCTCAACCTGAAAGGAGTTGTCAAGGCATACAGCCAGCAGGACTATCAACGCACTCTCGTGATTATTTTAGAAGATTTTGGCGGAGAGTCCCTAGAGCAATGGATGCGGCATCGCCCAGAGACTTTCTGTCCCATGTCCTTATCCACTTTTCTACATCTGGCGATCGCACTCACAGACATTCTAGGCAGAATCCATACAGCCAATATCATTCACAAAGATATCAACCCTGGAAACATCGTCTTCGATCCGGATACTGGCATTGTCAAAATTATTGACTTTGGAATAGCCACCCAATTTAACCGCACGAATCCAACTTTCAAAAGCCCGCATGGTTTGGAAGGAACACTCGCTTACCTGTCTCCAGAGCAAACAGGGCGGATGAATCGTTTGCTCGATTATCGCACCGATTTTTACTCGCTTGGTGTAACATTTTACGAACTTCTAACCGGACACCTGCCATTTCCTACAACGGACATCCTTGAGTTAGTTCATTGTCATATTGCCAAACAGCCTATTGAGCCTCATGAACTGAAGAAAACGATTCCAAAACCAGTTTCAGACATCATTTTGAAACTAATGGCGAAAAATGCCGAGGATCGCTATCAAAGTGCTTCTGGCATCAAAGCGGATTTAGAAATCTGTGCTTACCAACTAGAAAAAACTGGTCAAATTGATAGCATTAAATTGGGTCTTAAAGACGTTTCCGCTCAGTTTCAAATTCCCCAAAAACTATATGGACGGGAGAAGGAAGTTGCACTATTACTAGCGACTTGCGATCGCATAGCGTGTCCAGAGGACAATCGGGTAAATACTTTACAGAACAATTCTGAAACAAAATTTAAAGTCGAGATGATGCTGGTATCTGGCTATGCTGGAATTGGCAAATCAGCGTTAGTACAGGAACTCTACAAACCAATCACGGCAAAGCGTGGCTATTTTATTTCTGGTAAATTCGACCAATTTCAGCGCAATATTCCCTACAGCGCGATCGCAGATGCCCTGCAAAGATTGATGCAGCAACTGCTGGGCGAACCGGATGAGCAGTTACAAAAATGGCGATCGCAAATTCTCACAGCTTTAGGAACCAACGGACAAATCATCATTGATGTCATCCCTGAAGTTGAATTGATTGTGGGTAAGCAACAGCCCGTCCCTGAAGTTGGAGCAACCGAAGCTCAGAACCGTTTCAATCGAGTCTTTCAACAGTTCATTCGGGTGTTTTGCTCCCAGTCACATCCCCTTGCGATCTTTTTGGATGATTTGCAGTGGATCGACTCAGCCACGCT
>JBDTEI010000513.1:0-7249 GCA_039922675.1 Microcoleus sp. | reverse complement strand
TTCAGGATGAATTGCACCGACACAGAGGCCAAAGTCAGAATCCTTAAGATATAGAAAAGAATCAGTTATCAAAACAGGCAAGCGTGGTAAATTCTAACCCACACTAGGCGATCGACTAGCGAGATTTGAATAGGAGTTTAAACATGGCTGCATTAAAAGTCGGCATCAACGGATTTGGTCGCATCGGGCGGCTAGTCATGCGTGCCGGCATCAAAAACCCCAACATCGAATTTGTCGGTATTAACGACTTAGTTTCGCCAGAAAACCTGGCTTATCTTTTCAAATACGACTCCACCCACGGCATTTACGACGGCGAAGTTGAAGGGAAACCAGACGGGATTGTAGTTGACGGACGTTTTATTCCCTGCACTTCGATTAGAAATCCGACTGAATTGCCTTGGGGTAAAGCTGGTGCGGATTATGTCGTAGAATCTACGGGATTGTTTACGGATTTTGAAGGCGGTTCAAAACACTTGACGGCGGGAGCAAAACGAGTAATACTTTCAGCACCGACCAAAGACCCAGAAAAAGTTCCAACTTTTCTAGTTGGCGTCAACCACCAAAAATTTGATCCTTCAAAAGATACTGTTGTTTCTAATGCTAGTTGTACCACGAATTGTCTAGCACCAATTGCCAAAGTTATCAACGATAATTTCGGTTTGGAAGAAGGTTTAATGACAACTGTTCACGCGATGACTTCTACTCAGCCAACTGTAGACGGGCCCAGCCAAAAAGATTGGCGGGGAGGACGCGGTGCGGCTCAAAATATTATTCCTTCTTCGACTGGTGCGGCGAAAGCTGTTACTTTGGTGTTGCCAGAATTGAAAGGAAAATTGACGGGAATGGCTTTGCGCGTCCCAACTCCAGATGTGTCTGTGGTTGACCTTACTTTCAAAACTAGCAAGGAAACTAGCTATAAAGAAATTTGCGAAGCGATGAAGAAAGCTTCTGAGGGTGAACTCAAAGGTATTCTCGGATATACTGAGGATGCGGTGGTTTCGACGGATTTTAAGGGCGATGCGCGATCGAGCATTTTTGATGCAGGTGCGGGACTTGAACTGAATTCTAAATTTTTTAAAGTCATTTCCTGGTATGACAACGAGTGGGGTTATTCTAACCGTGTGATTGATTTGATGCTGTCGATGGCCGAGAAAGACGGAATTTTGGGTAAGTAGTGTTGTAGGGTGGGTAAAGAGTTTTCTAGGTTTCCCGACGATATTCAACAGCACAACCTAATTATGTAGGGTGCGCAGTGCGCACCTTACGGCGATAATTCGCTTTTTTTTTAAGTTCTCATATCGCACTCCAATTATGTCTGAATTACCACCGCTCAACAACGAAACTATTTGGGCTATCCTCAACGAAGAAATGGACGATGCTGCTGTCAACCGCTTAGTTTGGCTGTATCTAGGCTACCGCCCCGATGCGGAGACTGGTAAGTGGAACAGCGCTGATGTTGCTAGCGAGTGGCGCACTGATTATCCAGAACCGCCGGATTTTATTGATTCTAGGCCTGCGACGGTGAAATTGACGCGATCGACTCTTCCAGAAAACAAGCAGTTACTGAAGGAGAAATTGGGGTTTAAGGGCTATAAAATTGGGGAATTCGGGCCGAGACAGACTCGCAGGGCGACGATGGCTAATTGGTTGATGGGTTTTATGGAGGCTGGGGCTTCATTCAGTTGACAGTTGACAGTTGACAGTTGACAGTTGACAAAAGAAGGAAGAGGATTGGAGTAATGAATCGTCTGATTTTAATTTCTCCCGCTCAGGGCTCCGGCTTTAAACCAATTCTTTATGGTAACAAAGTATGGAATATTAGGGATTGAAACATTTATCAAAGTCATACTCTATTTCTATTTTCATCTGCCGTTAATTAACAAAAATTAAATATTTTTAGCGTCAGAATAAAGACTAAAACCCGATCGCCCATTCCCACATTCCAACTTTATCACCCGCAACCCTGACATCGGGCTGTTCCGTGAAGTAATCTAGAGTCGGAACAAAACCATTGTGAGCAAAGCTTTATGAAAACAACCACCATATCTCGCTTAACCAGCATTTCCCTAGCTACGCTAATGCTAGTCGGCGTTTCAGTCAATGCGATCGCCACACCAGCCACCATCACACCTGTAACCCAACTCGCCCAAGCTACGGCTAAAAAGCGCATCGTCGTCATGGACTTCGACTACGGCACCACCAACAGCTATTACAGTTCATACAGGGGAGTCGGCGCCGCCAAAGGCATCAGCGAACTCCTAATCAACGAACTCGTCAACAACGGCACTTATACAGTAGTCGATCGCAGCAAACTCGAACAAGTCCTCAAACAAGAAAATCGCACAGGTTCAATGGATGCCGGCACCGCAGCCGAAATTGGCAAAAAACTAGGAGTTGACGCCGTACTCATCGGCACCATTACCAAGTTTAATATTGACAAACAATCCGGCGGCGGCAGTTTCATGGGCATCGGCGGCGGTTCCCAAAAAACCAAAGCAACCGTGCAAATAGACGTGCGGTTAATCGGAACAGCTTCCGGAGATATTCTTGCCACCGCTAAAGCAGTAGGAGAAGCCGATCAAAGCGATTCTAATATTTCCGTTATGGGTCTTGGTGGCAATTCCGGCAGTAGCAATGAAGATGGACTTTTGAGCGCAGCAGTTGATAAAGCCGTATCTCAAATGGTGACTAAACTTGCAGAAATATCGAAGAAATTAGGTTAGGGCTTTTTAAACTTTTTTAGATTTTAGATTGGGAATAGTTCAATAGACCTCTTGCAAAAATCTTCGAGTCATAGAGCAACCGCAGATATCGGGCAGATAAACACCGATTAACGCAGATGGTTTCAGGGTATTTTCGGATTTTTGCAAGAGGTCTAATCTAAAATCTAAAATTTAAAATTCTGTCATATCACGTCCGTTCAATTGCCTGTTATAAAGCAATATGGTTCAGATTAGAGAGTCCGGTCGATCAAACCCTATGAAAGATAGACACGATTTGCTTCATTCCTCTCTTCGGACAACCCTAACTCAACCGTATTGTGTTATAAAGTTTTTTTCGACCGGTGGGGGCTGCTTTATAGATATTGTGGATATGAATCAAAGATGGTTGGTAAAACCAACCCGACCCATGTAATGTTTATTGGTAACTTCATCAAATCTGCTCAACATACTCAAGCATTAGCAGTTTAATTAGGATTAGGATTAGAGTCCGAACCAACAGCGCATTTCCCCTGTTGATTCGGGTTGGGAGTCGGGTTAGTTGCTACCTTAGAAACGGCATCTTGTTCTTGAATCCATCCGATTTCTCCCGCTTGCACCTTGGCGCTTTCTACTCCCACTGTTGGTTTAACAGCGGGAGATGGCGAGGAACTTGCCACAGCGGGAGATGGCGAGGGACTTGCTACAGCCGGAGATGGCGAAGAACTTGCTACAGCCGGAGATGGACTGACTGCGGGTGTTGAAACAGTAGAAAAATCCTTATTTAACTTGGGCTTTGGAGAGTTCGATCGCACTATTTCAGGAATCGAGCAAACTTTTAATTCCAGCCAATTGCCTTGAGGCGTAAGCTGTTTGTTTGTTACCTGTAAAACGCTGCCGGCAGGGACTATTCCCTTGACAGTCAACTCACCGATTGTCGAGTGCAAACTCAAGGAACCGCCCAATCCGCCCAATTCCCCAGCAGCAGAACTTTTAATCTCTATAAACGAGCCTTTTTCTAAAGATTTGACCGGAGAAGGTACAGATTCAACTGTTTTCCCCGGCCCGTTTATAGGATTAATTAAACGGCGTTTCCCGAAAAGCGACTCCCCGGCAGTATCGATCGCGCGACCCACCGGAGGAATGAAAAAATAAGAAAATACACCTCCCAAACCTAACAAAAATACAATTTTTACCAGCAGCGAAAATAGACTTTTGCCTTTGTCGGGCGATCGTACCAACTGCGTTTTTACTTGAGAATTCGTATCGCTAAGGCTTGGGCTATCCGTCAAATCGGTTGGCATATCCTCGCTGTCGGCAATTGGTTCGCTCGGCCCGTCTACAGGTGGCACAGACACTTCTGTTAAAGTATTGCCTTCTTCCCTCAAATGTGCTTGACAGTGAATCAAAGCAACAGTGACGTTATCGTGGCCGTTTCTAGTATTAGCAATCTCGATCAGTCGATCGCGCGCCTTCGCCACACTAATGCTACCGTCGAGAATCGGCAAAATCTCCTCTTCCCAACATTGCTCAACCCGGTCTTTATCGCCCAAACCGTCGGAGCACAGCAGCAAAACGCAATCCTCATCCACCGGAATACGCTGCACAGTTGGGTGCAGAGTGTTGGAAGAAGTAATGCCCAAAGCTTGAATCAGAGCTCCGGCGGCCACTTGTTCCAAAGCATCCCGGTAGATGGAGTAACCCAAACGCACCTCGCGGCAAGCCACATCGTCATCGAGAGTCACTTGATAGCAGCCGGTGCGGGTAATCCAGTAAGCCCGACTGTCTCCCACATGGGCGACATAGAGCTCGTGAATGTGGGCTAAAGCCATCACTAGGGTAGTTCCCATGCGCTGGCGGCCTTGGCGGTGTTCGGTGTCGTTGCGACTCGCTATTTTGTCGTTAGCAGCACAAGCGGCTCGTTGCAGCTTGGAAGTCAGGCTCAGCGGGTCCCAATTAGCTTGATGCAGGGGCATTTGCAGCAACTTGTCCCGCAGCACAGTAATCGCCAATTCCGAAGCGACTTCGCCACCGTCTTGTCCGCCGATACCGTCACAGACGATCGCACAAGCTTCCGATCCCGGAATTCCGGAAAATACCGTACCATCGGGCGGATAGCAAGCATCTTCGTTGTGAGCCCGCGCTCTACCGACATCCGTGCCCGTGGCAATTTCCACAGTACGATCGTAATATCGGCCGCATTTTGCCAGAGCTTTATCCAATTGGCCCATCAGTTGATCGCCGTGGCGCACTTGACCGGCCACCATTTGCTGGCAAAGCTGCCGCAAAAAATTGGCAATTGCTGGGTGAGCATCATCGATCCACTGCTGCCACAATTTGCCCAATTGTGACAAATTCGGCGGTTTGTGATCGGGCTGCAATTCCAGAAACCGGACTAATTGCCCTTCCACCCGCAGCAGTTCCGGAGTCAGCAGCGTCGAAGCCACGCCCTGAGCTATAAACGGCTGCCAAAGTTGAGAAATTTGCCACAGCCAATTGAGCTGTCGCATCGCGGCGGCTCCTTTCCAAGAGTCCGCCAATTCCGGCATTAAAGATTCCGTCACCTTCAAAATAGGCGAGTTTTCTAGGAGCCAGATATCTCCCGAGAGCTTGCTAGTCTGGGACGATACCAGTCCGTATACTTGAGGTACGTGCAACTGATAGGCAAACAGTCTCAAATAAGGAACGATCGCACTCGGAATCTCTTCGGGCAGTTCCGGCAACTGTTCGGGTTGAGTATCGACAAGAAGTCGATCGCGCTTGACCAAATAGCGACCCGCGATCAGATCGCCCGGCCTACACGCTTTGATCCCTTCACCTACAGCCCACAAGTAGTGTTTTGGCACAGAGTTTTGCATAAGGGTTTCTGACGCCTTTGGGCCCAGTGCTGATCTGAACTATTTTAGCGCTTGAACCTCGACTGGTTGATACGTGGCGATTATTTTACACCCCCGCTTTCTCAGCAGACGGGGATTATTAAGACTTTACAGTCCTAATCTCCTGATTTTTCAGGTTCTTCGGCTCACCACGCTTGCACTTTTAGGTGCGCAGTGATATCTCCTGACAATGTTTTAGGCGTGACTTTCCCCCAGTCCAGCGGTAGGTTTTAATGTCTTGTACTGACAAAAACAGTCTACCATTTTGTTGACACCCGGATAAATCTTGCTATCAGCTTTCAGGGCTTGACCCTGGCGCGACGGGGCAGAAGTCAGGAGGCTTGAAAGCACGCGGTTTTCAGCATATTCCCGATCGTGTCAATTTCCGAAATTGCGGCGCTCAAGCGAATTGAGATTTTAGCTTTCAGAGGGGAAGCCCCGCGCTGTATGCAGAGCTTTACTCGTCGGGTACTTCAAACTGACTCTAATGCTATGATGCAAATACCTAGAAGTCCTCTGAGCCGGCAGGTATAAATCAATATCAATTCTCGGTTTGCTAGCGAAGGGCTATCCATGCCTCGTGCCTGAGGCAAGGCAAGTAAATTTAAATTTAACCTTACCCACATACGGATACAAGCTCCCGACAGGAGTCGCGAGCAGCCCCAAAAATTAGATTTTAGTTCAAGCCCCAAATTAATCTGGTGTGGAGCCAATCTCAAATCTTAAATCTCAAATAGACCGATCGGCCTCTGCAAGCTGTTGAGTTTTTAACCATGCCCCCAAATCAGTCCAGCGCCTTTCCCGAGAATTTGCCCGCTCCAAAGCTGCTCCCGACCATTGAGGTAGACGAAATGCTGACTAAGATTCAGCATTCTCACGGTTTTTATTACAAAGTGATGAATATTGAGGTTTGGGCGCTGGTGGAAACCTTGGATGGGCTATTTCCGGGCGCTTGGGGTCAGTTTATGACCAACCGCCAAGTTGCCGTAAAACAGTTTTTGCAGCGCGATCCCAATTGTGCGGCAACTCCCAAGAATAGCCGGAAAGACGCAGAAACTGGAGAGAGTGAGGAAGATTGAGCGAGGAAGAAGGAAGAAGTCAGTAGTCAGTAGGAAGAAGGAAGATTTTCTTAATCTCCCCGTCTCCCCATCTCTCAATCTCCTCCTCTCCCTCTCCCCTTAGAGGTTAATTTTGGCATCAACTCGGGGAAGTCCCATGCTGTAGTTGACAGCGCGGCTGTTGAGGTTGTAGCTGATTTGGCCTTTTTGTAAGAACGATCGCACCAAGTGTTCCAATTCCGAACCAATGCGGCGGAGGTTGTATTCCGTCAAGTCTTCGCCCTCGTAAGCGTCTACGAGTTGGTCAAATTTGGCATATACCTCCTTGACTGACTCGTCGTTCCAGTTGAGTTCGTTATCTGGGTCAATGTCCAGAGTCAAAAGGTCGTTGCTGGGTACGAGTTCGTTGTCTTCGAGGATGGCGGTGTATATACGAATATGGCGGGTTGTGGACTTGAGCTGCATGAGTTGTTATGTGTAAAGATTTTTTCCTGAACTTATTGTAATGGCTCAAAGACCGTTGGAGGAGAGTAGGTCGCCTGTTGTGCGATCGATCGGGATATCTCACTCTCCCTCCGACTTCAAGGCAAACACAACGAAAGCTTTCGTAAGGTAT
>JBDTEI010000512.1:0-9273 GCA_039922675.1 Microcoleus sp. | reverse complement strand
TTTTTTTCTGCGTTTGTTCCCGTGCTGAACGGATGAGTTGCTGAATAGTGGGCATGAGTTACGGCATTTCTAGCTTTTTGCTGAATATAGTGATTTGGCGGCATCCGCACTGAAAGTCCCTTCCCCTGTAGGGGGACGGGATAAATGAAAATAATTATGGGTAAGTGAGGATACCAGACTCTATATGTTACACGACTCGAGTTTTTTTGGCAAGGAATTTGCACTCGCGGGCGATCGAACTTGTTTCCTTGCAGGCAGTTGGGATGCGGCGATCGCCCGCGAGTGCCTGATATGTGGCATATTATAAATAAATTGAAGCTCAACTGTAATGCAGGTCATCGCCGTCAGCCAAATTTATGACGGTTTTATGACGGTCGATATTTCGATCGCCTCACCATCTTCGGCAGACTCCCGTCAACCGAGTGCGCGCGATCGCATCACAGTCTCAGCCCGATCCATATCACATAAACTTATCTAAAATTGCCGGATAATCAGAGATACACATTGAGTTAACCCCATGAGATGAGAACCAAAGCTTATATTCCCGAACAGACATTTTCCGAAGTTTACTTGAACATTTGGAAATCCGGTAAGATCGATCGGACTGTGTTCCACAAAATACAACACACAATTAATTCTGAGAATTTAAGAAATTCAGAAGAGCTAAAAATTATCAGCAGGCTACTCTATGCAGTGCGACGGGGATGGGTGTCAGTCCAAGACTGATTTGGTTGAGAGAGTTGAGATAACTGCTTTAAGACAATTACAAACAATTCACACAGCGTGAATTAGATTTAAGTCTTACATTAAAATCCCCTCCCTAAAATTAAAGAAACTAAAACTCCGCACACCAATCTTAAAAGGCAATATTAAGGTAAAAGAATAGAGTATGTTTAATTCCACAGAACTGCTGATCGAAGCTTTCATTGAACAACTTGAAAACGGTTACAGCCGCACCTACGGAGGCTACAAATCAGACTATGCCGACATTATTGCCTGGGTCGGAGCAATGGCATTAGAAAACATCGCCAACAGCGACGCTCTTTATCACAATGTAGAACACGCTATTTGCATTACCTTAGTAGGTCAAGAAATCTTGCGGGGAAAACACATTCGCAAGGGCGGAGTCTCCTGCGAAAACTGGCTCCACTACATCATTTCTTTGCTGTGCCAAGACATCGGATATGTCAAAGGAGTCTGCCGGCAAGACCAAGTATCAGAAGGATTGTACGCTACCGGAAAAGATGGCATGAGAATTGCACTAGCTCCCGGTGCAACAGCAGCCCGCCTAGCTCCTTACCGAGTTGACAGAGCAAAACTGTTCATTGACGAACGTTTCGGCAACCACAAGCTAATTAATGCCGAGATAATTAAGCAGAACATAGAACAAACTCGTTTCTCGGTGCTTGACGGCAACACTGACGAAGATACACTCAATTATTCTTTAGTTCGCGGTGCTGACTTAATAGGTCAGTTCAGCAACCCGCAATATTTGCAGAAAATTGGAGCCTTGTTTTACGAGTTGCAAGAAAGCGGAGCTACTAAAATTTTGGGCTGCCGGCATCCGGGCGACTTGCTGCAAAGCTACTCAAAGTTTTATTGGAGCGGAATTTATCCTCACATCAGCGAATCTCTCGGTTACTTGCAGTTGACGCAGGAAGGCAAACAAATTGTTGCTAGTTTGTACGCTAACGTATTTCGTATGGAACACGAACGTTGCGATTCTGAGGCTGCTTGAGTACAGGGAAAGTCATTAGTCATTGGTCAGTAGTCAGTTCATTAGTCATTAGTCATTGGTTATTAGTATTCGTAGGGTGTATCGCTTGCGAACAATCCCCAAATTTAACCTATGATCTCAGGTAATGCCCTGAAGGAAAGGATAGAGTAAGCTATGATTAGAGAGAAGTGTTTGCCATTAGTGGTATGACATTAAAAATTCATTGTTGCCCTAATTTTGGCTCAGAACAAGTTAGTCGTAACTGTCAAATTCGGCATCGTAAATAAAACTACAAATATCGAGAATGTGGTACCAATTTGTTTTGAATCCGGCATGGAAAGCTATTACCAAACAGCAACAAAAGTTAATGCCACGGATGCTACTTGAACGTATTTCTCGGGCGGGGATTGCTAGGGTGCTACAAGTGTCAGAAGATACAGTTAACGCTACGTGAATACCCAAGCTGTTGTTGTTAAGAAGCAAGTGGAGGTGAGTCTCAAGCCAAAAAAGCACTTGAGTTTTCAGATGGATGAGCTATGGTCGTTTGTCGATAATAAAGGAAATCAGCAGTGGGTATGGCTTGCATTGGATGCCCAGACTGAGGAAATTGTTGGTGTACATATTGGCGATAGTAGCGCGGTATCAGAAGAGTGCCTTAAAGCCTGAGAGCAAACGCTCTCAGGCTTTTCTAGTTAGATTTTGAACTGCTTGTGGAATCTGGCGCGCTAGTTCAAGCAGATGATTTGCTTTCCGATGCTCTGCTTTCCTCGGCGACTTGCTCGTTGCTGGGCAATTCCAGACAATAACCCGCCCCGTATACGGTTTTGATGTACCGAGGATGACGGGGATCTGGTTCCATCTTGGTTCTCAGGTGTCTGATGTGTACGCGAATAGTTTCGATGTCGTCGTCTGGGTCGTAACCCCACACTTCTTTGAGAATTTCGCTGGGAGAGACTGTCTGACCGTGGCGCTGGAGCAAGCAGTGCAGCAACTCGAACTCTAGGTGAGTCAGTTTGACGGTATTAACGTACCAAACAGCTTCAAACCTTTCGGGAACAAGGGTCAGCGGGCCGTAATTCAGGATTTCGGAGTGTTTGGCAGCTTGGGGGATGCGGTCTGTGCGCCTCAGCAATGCTCGCACTCGTGCCAGCATTTCTTCTAGTTCAAAGGGTTTGGTCAGATAATCGTCGGCGCCGGAGTTAAAGCCTTCTACTTTGTCTTGAGTTTGACTTAAGGCTGTCAACATCAAGACGGGTATGTCGGATGTGCGATCGTCGCGCCGCAACCGCTGACATACTGTGAATCCGTCTACTCTAGGCAGCATCAGGTCTAGCATGATCAGGTCGGGCAGCAGTTGTATGGCGAGGGCCTGACCTTTGATGCCGTCTTCTGCCTGGGTGACTTCGTAGCCAGCCATTTCTAGGTTGACGGCTACGAGTTCGGCGATCGCCGCGTCATCATCAATAACAAGTATCCGAGGCATCATCATTTATCTCACCGCTAACCAGATGTCTGAAACTACAGCCTTCTGGGGGTTCCAGGTAACTTTAACGATCAATTTTTTAATTTTAAGCTTCATTAAGGATTATAAGGTTCATTAAGAACTTTCCCAACTTTGTAAACATTCTTGTACTAATTATAAGCCCTCTTGACCAATTATCAGAAAACTGTTCGCCCAAAATCTGGCTGGGGGCAGATTTTTTGCCGACCAGAACAGCCTTAACTTAACTTTTTTCTGGGTGCGCCTGCGACTTGGAGACCCCTGTTAACCGTTAACTGTGAATTTTTACAGGAACGGTGGTTAATTTTTGTTAAAAAATTTGTTTTTTTTGAGGGTTGGCGCTTGCTTTTTTGGGCTGTTGACGGTAGGAAAACAGCTCGCACAGCTACTGAGGGCGAGTTTTATGAGTATTTTTACTGGAAACTGTCGCTCCAGGGCCCAACTGTTGGAAATAAAGACTCCCGATGGTGGCTAAAAATATTGTGTAAGCGACTGCTTGGACGAGATAAAGTTGATCTCTGTATCCAAACAGTGATTTGAGAATCACTCCCGGAAATTGCCGATCGGGCAAAACTCCCGCTGCATTCCACACCATCGGGCCTAAAATACAAGAGTGGACGGGTGCGAGGCGATCGTAAAAAACACAAATCGCTCCATACTTGCTATCAATCTGCGACAAAATAGCAGCCGAAGCATCGAAATGTTTCAGCGCCGACACCGCCAAACCCGCGACAATTAACAGCAACACAATCCCCATAAACTTGAAAAACAGGCGGATATCAATTTTGACGCCCCACTTGAACAGCAGCGCCCCAATTATTGCCGCCCCAGTCAAACCGCCCAAAGCTCCCAAAGCGGCACTCAAGCCTTGCTGAAATTGAGCGCTGACAAATAAAACTGTTTCAAAACCTTCCCGCAGTACCGCAATGAAAATCAAGCCAAACACGCCCCAGCCGGCATTGGTATTTTCTGTCAAAGCGGCTGTAACGGCTCCTTCAACTTCAGCCTTGAGAAAGCGCGCTTGCTTAGTCATCCAAATTAGCATCCAGCTTAGCATGGCGATCGCCACAATTCCCAAAACGCCCTCTAATAGCTGTTTAAATACTGGTGCGTAAGGCTGATTAGATGTTGATAGTGCAGCAAGCAATCCATTAAACACTACTCCCACACAACCGCTAGCAGCTATGCCGGCTGCGACACCTGCATAAACCCAAGAATTCAGGTTACTTTGCTCGGCTTTTTTGAGACAAGCAAGGACAATTCCCACGACTAAAGCAGCTTCAACGCCTTCGCGCAGGGTAATTACAAAAGTCGGTAAGGCTTCACTAAAATTCAGTTCCATAAAATTCGTAGTAAGGACTTCAGTCCTTCTTAAGTTAGTAGTGAGGATTTCAGTGCTTCTCAAGTTAGTAGTGAGAACTTCAGTCCTCCCTGGCGAGACTTTTAGTTAATCAGGAATAAAGTCCTTACTACAAACTAATTCGATTAATAACTAAGTAAGGCTGGCTATTAATTCCCTTGACTAAAATCCCTCAGCATTTTTTTCAGTTCTACTTGGTGCAATTCTTCTTGGCCGATCATAGTGCGAGCGTATTCTTCCAAGTAAATGCTGGCGTCTGTCACCACATCGAGTAAAAATTTATACTTTTCAAGAGCTTTTTTTTCGTGATTTAGACTTTCTTCGAGAAGGTCTTTAACCGAGTGTTTGTAGGTTTCTTCGATAGCAGCAATTTTTTGCGTGGGATGCCCTTCTAAACCAGTGAGAATTTCTCCGGCTTGTTGCGCGTGGAGCAGGGATTCAGTTGCTTGTGCTTGAAAAAATTGCACGATGGGGATGCGGTTTGGGCCTGTCACCATCAGTGCGTAATGGGTATAGCGCACAACCCCTGCTAGTTCCCATTCCATGATGGTGGCTAACAGTTCTTGGGTTTTTTTTTCGTCAAGTTCTTTCATGTGATTTTGATGTAGAATGCAGCATAGGATAATGTTTAGGATATCATATATTTTGATTGAATGGAATTTCGGCAAAAACTTTTTTTTAATACTTAAAGCGGTAAGGTGCGCCGTCCGCACCCTGCCCCTTTAGGTATTGAGCCTTTGTCGTGATTTCCAAAAAAAATCAAAGTAAAGTGGGCATCGCATACCTTACCAGATAGTTTTTTAGCCTCAGTTACGGGTTAACTTCCAAGACTCCATTAGGAGCAAACACTACGGTAAACTTGGCGGCGGCTACTCCACCACTGTTACTCTCTGTCTGGGAAGACTTATGCAAATTTGGTAGGGGAGTTTCTTGGGTGAAATCCTTGGCTGGTTGATTGAGTGGCTCGAAATTGACGATCGCCCCGTCAAGACTCGCAGTCACGCGATACACTAGATTTTGAGTGAAGGTAGGGCTAGTTTGCCAACCTCGATCGATGCGATCGTACAGTTTCAGACTTAACTCCTGTAGCTGGGTGCGATCGGTAATTTCTGGTGTCAGATTCGTTCCATTGACCGCCTGAGCTTCTAGCTGACCTGCTGATACAGGCGCAGCTTGCATAGTCTTGTCTGTACCGCTACTCGCAATAGCAGATTTAGAAGAGTGATTAGCAAAAGGTGCAACATCTGGGGACTTTTCGGGCAGCTTTTTTTGACTGTCAGCAACCACAGCCGGAAGCGCACCGCTACTCCCAATAGCAGATTCTACCGACTTATCAGCAGCCTTAACATCTGCTGTTGTACCATCAGGATTTTTCCACTCCATTGTCAAAGACTTGACGTAAATACCGCGAAACTTTTCTTTTTGGGTGACTCGAAACATTGCAATGGGATAAGTCACCAAACAAAGAGTCAAAACTCCCAGACAACCCCAAACTATTTTGTGCATCTCCCTGGCTGGGAGCAGCTTATTTTTTGTCTCCATCAATCAAACCTCAGATTACTTAGGTTAACGGCAAATAAGAAAATAGAAGATGCCAGCACATAGCTGTCGCAGCAACCTATAAAGCAAACATCCAGAAAAATATGGTGCGACTTTTAATGTTCTTGTTTTTCCAAAGAGTGTGGAGAATCGGCCAACTGACAAGCCAACCTACAAGCAACATAGTTTTTTTGCCCGTATAACTGCCGATGTTGCCCTACAATTGATCATTAGTCTTGCTTCCTGGTATCCAAGTGCCAATTGACCAAACCAGTTTTTCTGTGGCTTTGGATGTGTCTGACAAGTGGTGAGTCACCATCATTGTAAAACAGCCAATTGCTGCACTAATTAATGCCGCCGCCGGGCCAGTGACGCTAGGGGGAGTTTCTGAACCTTCAGATAACCCGCTGGGGAAACGTTTTAATTTGCTCCAAAATTGTCCATAAACTGGTTCGCTATCGGCGGAATTTTGCCGATATAAATGTCGAGTCATCCGATTCATCTCCTAACATCCGTTAAATCTCGTACATTGCTCGTCCCTAAACTTTCTTCTTCCTTCTTCCATAACTACAAAGCGCGAATTTTAGCAACACCAAGTCCGCTCACCATGCCGCCCATTGCAAAAAACATGATGGCCATCAAAGCTACGGAGGTAGCTGCTAAAACTGGGCGATTTTTTTTCTCTAAAATTGAGTCGCCGTAGTTTCATAAAATCCACGCACAAGCGACTGTCAAAGGCAGTGTAAATAGCACACTAAATTCGTGATATTCCATCAAAACATACTGGCCTAAAGGCGAGTTTTCTTTCAGCCAAGCCCGAGCTCCGCCAAAATCCGCACCGGCGCGATAACGCATATAAGCCCAGTTGCCGGTAGCGATGGCTAAAAAACTCAAAAAAGTTGACCAAAAGGCTAAAGTACGCATTTGTGGCAAGATTTTACAGGCCCCCCGCAGCAATGGAAATGCGAGATGTCCCGTGTAAGCCATCACGACTAATGCCAACATTGCACCCATGCCGTGAATTGCTCCCATCCACCGCTGCCAAGGGCTCGGATGTAATAGGTTGACTAAAGGTAAAAACAGAAATAAGCCGGCGGATAAAAAGCTGAGTCCGTAGACGGAAACTTGGGCGATATCTAATTGTTTGGGAAATTCCGAGCCAACTAAATCGGTAGTTGAGTCTGGCGTTGAGTGTTGCACTGCTGGCAAACCTCCTGTAAGTGGTGCGGAAAATTACTTGAGAATAATTGCATTAGTGTTTTAAGTTTCTTGAGAATGGTGTCGCTGCTCCAAGAGCCTGTCGCACTTTGACGCGATCGACAACCGCAAAAACACTGCTTCAGACAGATTGACAGCAATAATATCTGGGTTTTTAGTTTCTCAAACACCACAAACTTTTGCCTTTACTAGCTCACAGCTAATTCTGCTGCTTTTATTATCGAGAAACTAATGCTACTAATTCTCAATTATTGAGGGTAAAACTAATTGTTGGCTTTTATTTGTAATTTTATAATTTCTTAATATTCCTGTCAGAGCTTTGATATTGATACATTCCGCAGTTAAAATTTACAAAATTATTGATAATTATTATTAAAAAGCTGGAAAGTGCGGGCTGTAGGTACAAAATTCGATTAATTTTTAAGAATTATTTAATCTCCGCTCCCGACTCCTCAAAATTCTGGCTTTAGAGCCGGAACCATTGTCAAATAAGCGATCGCCCGCCGCAAATCCCCAGGGCGATCGCTCGCACCAATCCCCCCAGAGGGGATGGTAAATATTTGTAAAAAATAGTTGACTAAAGGGCTGGGAGTTTTATCGTTTGGGATACATAGATGCACATACCTGATGGTTTTCTTTCACCGCCAGTAGCCATTGCCACCGGCATAGCAAGTGCAGCAGTAATTGCAGTTGCCCTAAGTCGAACCCGTGCCAGTCTTGGATTGGGGCTGGCCCCAATCATGGGCTTAACCACAGCTTTCGTGTTTGCAGCCCAGATGATCAACTTTCCCGTAGCCGGCGGTACCAGCGGGCACTTGTTGGGAGGGACACTGGCATCCGTGGTTTTGGGTAGCCCTTGGGCGGCAACTTTGGCCATGAGTACAGTTTTTATCATTCAAAGCGTCTTGTTTGCCGACGGAGGCATCACTGCCCTGGGAGCCAATATTTTTAATATGGGGCTAGTTGGGATTTGGGTTGGCTGGTGGCTGTTGCAGCCATTACAGCAACTTTTGGGAGGTTCCCGAAATCGTTTGCCCCTAGCTGCCGGCATCGCCGCCGCCATCAGCGTCGTTGCTGCTTCTGTTTGCTGCGCGATCGAACTAGCAATTTCTGGTACAATACCGCTGAAGATCGCATTACCCGCAATGGTAGGCGTACATATTTTAATTGGCATTGGCGAAGGGGTAATTACAGGCGCAGTTTTAACTTATCTCATCAAAGTGCGGCCGGATTTACTGCCGGGAGAACAGCCACAATTGCAGAAATGGGTAGTGCCAGTAGTCGGGGTTTTATTAATAGCTGGCGTACTTTCGCTGTTCGCTTCAAGTTGGCCTGACGGGTTAGATTCGGTAGCAGAAAAATACGGATTTAAAGATAAAGAAGCTCCGGCGATCGAAAATCCTAGTCCTTTAGCAAATTACAAAGTTAAAGGATTAGAAGAAAAGCCTATTGGTACTAGCATTGCTGGAATTTTGGGGGCTGCCGTCAGCTTCGGCGCTGCCTTTGGTATTGCTCAATTGGTAGTAAAACCTAAAGATGCTTAAACTCTCCATACCTTTTCGATTGCGCCTGTCTTTGATAATTGTCATCGGCATTGGTTTTATGAAGACTGGCGCTTGGCTGTGGCTGGGGATTTATGGGGCGATCGCACTTTTTTGGTCATTTTGGCTCAGAGCTCCGGTGCGAACCCTAGCGCAACTTTTGGGAGCCGAATTGCTGTTTCTCTCCTTATTAGTGCTGCCCCAAGGTTGGGAACGCGCTAGTTTTCTGTTGCTGCGTTCCCTAATTTGCCTGCTAATTATGAACAGTTTTCTGCTAACTTTGCCGCCCCACAGTTTCGGAATCGCCCTCAAAGGATTGCCCCTACCAGCAGGTTTGCAAGAGATAGTTCTTTTAGCGGGACAATACTTAGAAATCTTGCTGGCCGAAGTCAACCGC
>JBDTEI010000511.1:0-5320 GCA_039922675.1 Microcoleus sp. | reverse complement strand
CGGGAACACCAGCAGCAGTAGAAGAATTGCTTGCCAAAATCAAAGTCAAACGCGCCGTTAAATTGAATGTTTCCGGCGCATTTCACTCTCCCCTGATGGCATCAGTGGCGGCAGAGTTTCAACTAGCTTTAAAGGCTGCCAGGTTTTCCGATGCCAAAATGCTGGTGCTCTCAAACGCAGAACCGACAGCGACTACTAGCGCAGCTACTTTAAAGCAGCGGTTGAATTATCAAATGACCAAAGGCGTGCGCTGGCGAGAAATTTCTCTGCAATTGCCACAACAAGGAATCGATCGCATAATAGAAATTGGCCCCGGTAAAGTTCTCACAGGTTTGATCAAACGAACTTGTCCCAATTTAGCGCTGGTAAATGTGAGTAGTTTGGCAGATTTGCCCGCTTAATCTATTGTTAACCGACGATTAAGCAACAGGCTGTAAAATTGAGTTAATTGGCCAAAAAATTGCCGAAAAATAAATAGCACAACAGGAAAATTTTACTACGACCTGTTGTGCAAATTGGCGATCAACTATCCAGATAGCTAGAAAATCTCAATCAAATATAATAATGTAGATATCGATCGACCTTGAGGGCGATCGACAAATTCTGATTTAGACTAGGAATAAAAATCAAGCTAATCCGGTACTTATATGAAAAAAGCTATTTACTGGCTGATGGGCGAAAAAGCTGGCAGAACCATCGTGCTTGGAACTGGATGTGGGGACTGCCCGTAGAATCCGGTGGTAAGCTTTCAGTCGCCGTAGCGGAAGAGTCACTGCGATCGATGCAAGAATCCGTGCAAAAATTGGCAGCAGCAGTCTCAACCCAAGTTGCAGCCTACCAGCGCGCCAAAACTAAATATGAAGAAAAAGTTAGGGAAATGCAAACCGTAGAGCGCCAAGCCATCACAGCCCAGCGCAACGGCAACGAAGAAGCAGCCCGCTTAGCCATGTCGAAAGTAATTCAGACAGAACAAATTCTGCCGCAGTTAGAAACCCAAGTAAAACAAGCCGAACAGTACGTCAACGCTTCCAAAGACAAGCTAAATCGAGAGCGGACAAAGCTGGAAGCCTACAAAACCGATATGCAAAATATGAAAGATATGGCCGAGATTAACGAAGCTCTCGGAGCCATAGCCAAAGTCAACAACGACCTTAGCATCGATTCAGCCCGATCGCAGTTCGAGCAAGCCAAAAACGCTGTCGGGCGCCACAACCTCCAACAGCAAGCCTTAGCAGAACTCTCTGAAAACCCGCAAGAAAGACTTCAGGCCGAGTTAGAAAACATGACCCTAGACGATGAAGTTAATCGCAGGCTGCAAATGTTAGACGACTCCAACAACAAAGAACTTCCCGGCTAAGGAGAATTTTATGGCTAAGAGTAGCGGGCCTCCACCCATAGTTTTTATTCTGTTATTTCTGTTGCTCGCCGGCGGTGGCTGGTTCTTTTTGAACAAACCAGCGCCACAGGATGCTAACAATTCCCCCACTCCCCCAACACCCGCAGGCGGTGGCAGTTCCAGCCCGCTTCCCGTCGCACCCGCAGCGGGCGGATCATCGCCTGTTGCTGCTAGTTCCTTTGCCCTGCCAGTTGCCGTACCTGCGGGCACGGCGGTGAGGGTGGATGGTTCTACCAGCATGGTGACAATCAATCTCAACCTCAAGAACGGTTTTCAAGCCAAGTTTCCTGGCACTACAGTCGATGCCAAAGCTAACGGTTCTTCAAAGGGAATTCAGGATTTGACGGCGGGAGCAGCCGATATTGCTGGGATATCGCGACCTTTGACGGCTCAAGAACAAGCTCAGGGTTTGGCTGCTGTGCCCGTAGCCCTCGATCGGATCGCCCTCGTAGTCGGCATTAACAACCCGTTTAAAGGAGGTTTAACTTCCGCTCAAGTTCAAGATATCTTCAAGGGAACTGCTCAAGACTGGTCGAAAGTCGGCGGCCCGGCAGGCCCGATTAAGGTAATTAACAGACCTGAAATTAGCGGTACTCACCAGACGTTTAAAGAACAAGTTCTCGGAGGCGGTAGTTTTGGCATCGGGCCAAACTTTACCACGCTCGATCGAGATGCGACAACTCCCCTGCTGCAAGCTTTAGGCAACAACGGCATCGGCTATGCCACTTTTGCTCAAGTTGTCAATCAGAAAACGGTGCGGGTTGTCCCCGTAGACGGTGCGACACCGGATGTTCCCAATTATCGCTATCAGCGGCAGTTGTACTACGCTTACAAAAATCCCCCCAGCCAAGCGGTTAAGGATTTCTTGGGTTACGCGACTTCGGATGAAGGAAAAAAAGCGATGCTGGCCGGAAATTAATTGGACTTAGTTCGCCTTAAATTTGTAGGGTGCGTCGCTGCGAGAATTTTCGCCTCTATTTCAATTTATGCGATCGCGATGCACTCGCGCATCATTACATTCTGCGTTTTTTTGCAATTCCTAGTTAATTTTTAATAGCTGAACTGATAGAGTAATATTCGGTGTAATTTAAAATTCAAGGTTTTTCCGTGAGCAAAAGTCGCGAACCAGTCGAAAGTTTACTTCTTTACTATTTATTCAAGTGGTCAATTGTCAGCCCGATGCTGCACCTTTACTTTCGGGGGCGCATCTACGGTGCAGAAAATGTTCCAGCAGAAGGGCCGCTGGTGGTAGTCAGCAATCATGCCAGCGATTTTGACCCGCCGATTTTATCTAGTTCAATGAGACGGCCGGTGGCATTTATGGCGAAGGAAGAGTTATTTAAAGTTCCTATTTTGAAGCAGGCAATTACGCTTTACGGCGCTTATCCAGTGAAGCGAGAAAGTGCCGATCGCAGTGCCATTCGCTCGGCTATCCAGTCTTTGGAAAATGGATGGGCTACGGGTGTATTTTTGCAAGGAACTCGGACGCCAGACGGCAGAATTACTGACCCGAAATTGGGGGCGGCGCTGATAGCCGCTAAGGCCAAAGCGCCGCTGTTACCTGTTAGTTTGTGGGGAACTCACGCGATCGCATCGAAAGGTTCGATAGTGCCGCGTCCGGTGCCGCTGACGGTGCGAATTGGCAAGTTAATTGAGGCGCCCGCTTCGTCGAATCGCGAGGAGTTGGAAGCGCTGACTCAAAGATGTGCAACGGAGATTAATGCGATGCACGATTTGGGCCGCTGATGCAGCAGGTTCGGAGTCCGCCGGACGAAGATTCCTCTATTTTCGCTGACTGCGAACCTATTTTATGGCATTTGTGCGATCGCCCTTAACAAAAGCAACAGCCAAGGGCGAAATTTTTTCTGTAACTGCTGCGATAACTTGACGGTCAAAGTCAGTCCAAACTCTGGGGCGATCGAAAATACAAGGCTGCAAAACCCCCCACAATAAGCCGTCAGCACAAAGGTGAGCGTGAATCAAAGCTCGATGTCCGAACTCTTTTGCCTCAAAATCTTTGTTAACAACTTCAGGATTTGCTGTTTCAACATCCTCCACAAAAATCGAGGGTTCAGTTCGCAACGCTGCTGCAAACAAAGGGTCTTCTTCTCCTAAAGATTCCGGTTCTTTTTTCCACTGAGCACCGCTAACATCGGGATAGTTCGAGTTGCGACACCAGCAGTAAGGTGTTCGGCCCGTTTGGGTTTCAGGATTGCGGAGATAGAGAAAGACGCGATCGCAATTTAACACCTTACCTAAAGCCGGCACCAAAGCCGAAAAAACAGCATCCGCAGTCTTGCTGTCACTCAAAATTTGCTCCAGAACTTGCGGCAGAATTTGCTTTGACATCAATTTGCGCTCTTGAGGTTCATCTACAGATTTTAAACTACTAAGGATCATGAATTAAATAATTTACACAAGCCTGTGGGGTCGGCTATAGGATCCCGCCCTTTCTGGACGGGTTCTTATAGCCCATCCCACAAGAACAATCACGCATTGTAAGTTATTTAATTCTCATTCCTAATACTCTTCTCTGACCAAGAATTTCTTGATGGTACAAGCCCCCGGATTTATCCGTGGAATCAATCCAAAATCTAAAATCTAAAATCCTCAAGCCCCCGCATTTATCCGTGGGGTCAATCTAAAATCTAAAATCTAAAATCGATTGACGCATTTGTCATCAGCCTCTTCGCGGTTTGTTAAATCGCTATAAAATACAAGTTTTAATAGCTTGGAGAAGGGAAAAGGATTTTATAGCAACCGCGCCCGACATTTAGCAGGTTTTTAATTCCACAAATATGAGCTTTTCTTCTTTCCTTCTTCCTTGTTACCCGCTCGCGAAGTCGAATGGTTTTCTTCCTTATGGTTTATTCCATTCTGGGTCAAGTCAGCACCCGTATAACCCGTAGTCAGCCACATAATAGCTCTAGCACCGTCGCGTAGAGCTTTTTGCACCGGTTCGGGGGTTCGCCCAGACGGAACTGCTACAGGCTTAAAATTAATGCCTCGACTGCCGAGCACGATTTCGCCGATAATCTGAGCTCGCCGCATATGATCGTCAGAAGTGATCAGATACACGCTCTTAATCCCTTTAGCTTTCAATTCATCTACCAGAGTGGTAAAATTTGTTACCGTATCGACTGCTCTGTAGTCTAAGTGCAGGCGATCGGACTTAATTCCCGCTTCTGAAAAGACCCATTTGGCGAACTCAGGATTGCTGCCAGAAGACACCCAAATCGGCAATTGAGGGTGCGATTGAGCAAATTTGGCTGCAAATACCTCTCGCTGCGTAGCCCCACCTAGAACTAACAAAGCTTGGGGTTTCTGAAATTCGCTCTTAAGCTGCTGATAGCCAAACCAACAGGCCATCAAAAAGCCTACTAGGAACCAAAAATTGAATGAAGTCCTCAAACGCTGGTAACGCTGCTTGTTTAAATTTATTCTTAACCACATCTAAACCTATAGAAATTTTATTTAGCTGACACAGGAACCATAGCAAAGAATACCGCATCTACAACCCACTAACAGGAATTAAAAATTAAAATTTAAACAATGGTCTCGGGATTTTAGATTTTGGATTGAATATACAGGTTAACAGAAATGCAAAGCAGAAGGACAAAACTTAGGGTTTACCCTTCTGCTTTTAATTGTTCTTGATTTTTAACGGGACTGGCCGGGTTCGAACCGGCGACCTAGCGCTTCAGATTTGTGTGAGTTTCCCCACTCTCCGGACTATTCCTTCACCGTAGGCTTGCAGCCTTTAGGTGGTGGCCGTATGTTTAGGAGGTTTTATGATTTTTACTTCCTAAAGCCAGTCTCTGCACCTTCCTTACCTAAACAAAATTTAGATAAAGCTTGGCTCAAGATTACCGTATCTGCCGTCAGACTTAGGCTTCCTTGAGTTTGACCACATTCACTCCCAGA
>JBDTEI010000510.1:0-7387 GCA_039922675.1 Microcoleus sp. | reverse complement strand
AGAGGCCGCCCAATACGGACGCATCGACAGTTTGCAACCACCCTATTCTTTGTTTTGGCGCTGGGTAGAAAAAGAGGCCATGTCCTACTGTGAAGAAAATAATATCTCAATCATTGCCTACTCATCTCTAGCTCAAGGAATATTAACAGGTAAATTTGGGCCAGAACACAAATTTGAAGAAGGCGATCACCGCGCCAAAAGTAAGCTGTTTCTCAAAGAAAATTACGCCAGAGTCCAAACAGCATTGACTCAACTCAGGCCAATTGCCGATCGCCACCAAACAACCTTGGGTAATTTAGCATTAGCGTGGTTAATCGCCCAGCCACAAACCAACGCAATTGTTGGCGCGCGCAATGCGGAACAAGCCACCGCTAACGCTAAAGCTGCTGAGGTAAAGTTGAGTCAGGAGGACTTAACAGAGATTAATGCGATCGGGCGAACAGTCACAGATAGTTTAGACGACAACCCAGTCATGTGGAACTTCTAAAATAAAAGAGTGGGCGGTTGAAACCGCGGCGACACAAACAAAACCCGCCTCCGCGGGTTGAAAATCGGGCGGTTAAAATTATGTTATTTTCTTCAGTTATTTTCTTCAGTCCGCGGAGGCGGACTTCGTTTGTGTAGACGCGGTTTCAACCGTACGTCCTATCTAAAATCCTTATCTAAAATCCAAAATCTAAAATCGAATGAGTTATTGTTTAAACCCCAACTGTTCCAAGCCCGAAAACCCGGATACAGCCAAAATTTGCCGAAATTGCCGGTCAAAACTGCTGTTGCGCGACAGATATCGGGCCATAAAGGCGATCGGACAAGGAGGTTTTGGCAGAACATTACTCGCCGTTGACGAAGACAAACCATCAAAACCCCGCTGCGTCATCAAACAATTCTTACCCCCAGAAACCCAACTTATTCCATCAGCCAGCAATCGCAACAGCAAAAAAGCCGCCGAACTTTTTGAACAAGAAGCAATGCGATTAGACGAATTGGGAAAACACCCTCAAATCCCCGAACTCTTAGCCTATTCTATCCAAGACAACCGACAATATGTAGTCCAAGAATTTATCGACGGACAAAATTTAGCACAAATCGTAGCCACAGAAGGCACATTTACACAAAAGCAAATTCAAGACCTACTCAATAGCTTACTGCCCGTACTTCATTTTATCCATTCCCACAACGTTATTCACCGAGACATCAAACCCGCAAACATCATCCGCCGCGCCGACCAACAATTAGTTATAGTAGACTTTGGCGCAGCCAAAATGGCCACAGGTACAGCCTTAATCAAAACAGGAACCAGCATCGGCAGCCCCGAATACATCGCCCCAGAACAAGCCAGAGGCAAAGCATTTTTTACCAGCGATTTGTATAGTTTAGGCGTAACTTGCCTGTATTTGCTAACTCAAGTTTCCCCCTTCGACCTCTTCGACCCCGGCGAGGATGCCTGGATTTGGCGGCAATATTTGGCGAATAACCCGGTGAGTGAAGAACTCGGCAAAATCTTAGACCAACTGATTGAAAATGCTACGAACCGTCGCTATCAAACGGCTGTTGAAGTCTTAACTCAACTGAATCCAGAAGCAGCTAGTAAACTCACCATTCCTCAAACAATTACCAAATCAGTCAAACCCGCCACCAATCCCAATCCGCCGCCACAGCCAACTCATAACTGGCAATGTATTCACACCTTGACCGGACACAAAAACTTAATTTCCTCTGTAGCTTTCAGCCCTAACGGAGAAGTTGTCGCCAGCGGTAGCGATGACAAAACAATCAAGCTTTGGCAGGTACAAGACGGGCAAGAAATAGTGACTCTCGCAGGACACACTAACTCTGTTCATACAGTAGTTTTCAGCCCCGACGGAAAGATACTTGCCAGTAGCAGTCACGACAAAACACTCAAACTTTGGCGGATGAAAGACGGGCAAGAAATCCGCACACTTGCAGGTCACAGTAACTCAGTTTATGGCTTAGCTTTCAGTCCCGATGGAGAAAGTCTGGCTAGCAGCAGTTGGGACAAAACAATCAAACTTTGGCGCGTCAAAGACGGGCAAGAAATTCGCACACTTTCCGGTCACATTAACTTAGTGTACTTTGTGGCATTCAGTCCAGACGGAGAAACTTTGGCTAGCAGCAGTTGGGACAGAACAATTAAGATTTGGCGAGTCAAAGATGGCAAGCTAATTCGCACGCTGACAGGTCATACAGACTGCGTGCGTTGTGTAGCTTTTAGTCCCAATGGAGAGTTTCTTGCCAGCGGCAGTCACGACAATACTATTAAGATTTGGTGGGTCAAAGATTGGCAGGAAGTTTTAACAATTGCAGGTCATTCTTGGTATGTAGATTCGATCGCGTTTAGTCCCGATGGCGAGGTGATTGCCAGCAGTAGCAATCAAACTATCAAGATTTGGCAAGTTAAAGACGGTCGAGAAATTTGTAATGTTTCTGGTCATACAAATTCGGTTTATTCCGTAAATTTTAGCCCTGAAGGAGAGTTTTTGGCTAGCGGTAGCAGTGACAAAACTATCAAAATATGGCAGAATATTATTTAGATTTAATTAGCCAGAATCAAAATATGACTCGGCGATTGAAATCGCTTCTACACAAACGAATTCCGCCTGCGCGGACTGAATAATTATACAGCATTTTCTAGGTAAATGAAGTACAAAAAACTTTTTTATGTGGCGGCGAATGGTGCGTGCTAGCCCTTCCAGGTTTCTGAGGTGTACTTGATCAACCTGCAATCTGCTGTAGGTATTTTTAGAGCGGTTCGGGAGTAATACCCATTTTCAAAACTCTTGCAACCTTATTCGTAGGGTGTGTCGCTATCAACAATCCCTAAAGAAATAGCGACAATCTGGCCGCGACGCACCTGACAAAATAGTTTAAAAAACAATCCCCAAAATAGTTGTGTATCACGACTTTTTATAAATGGTATAACTTGGAGTCATTCATTAACTTTAGCTCTCGTATTGCGATCGCCCTTTCTAAACTTCTTCAACAACTCCGGCGTCACCAACCCTTGAGGAAAAAATATCGTCCCCACGACAATCAGCAACCCAAAAATAATTAACCGCCCATCCCGCAGAAATTGCGCCAACCAAACCGGCAATCCCTCAATAGTCGCCATCCCCCTCAAAACCTCCGGTAAAGCAGTAAAAACCATCCCGCCCAAAACCGATCCGACAAAAGTTCTACTACCACCAATCAACACAGAAGTCAAGTAAATAATACTAGCATCAAAAGTTCCTTGACGGGCGTTCCAAGTATTGAGGAAATGCGCGCTAACCGCACCGACAACCCCTGCTAAAATAGCACCCAACGTAAAAGCCAAAACCTTGTAAAAAGTCGGGTTAATGCCGATCGCATCCGCAGCCAACTCATCAGCCCGAATCGCCGCAAAAGCCCGCCCCACCCGAATCCGTTCCAGCCGGTAGAGAATCGCCATACTTACCAGCAGCAAAGGCAGTACAATCCACAAATACTCGATCGACGTTGCAAATGGTTGCGGAATCCCAAAAATTCCCACAGCCCCGCCAGTAATGTCCAGATTCAAGGATAAAACCCGCAGAATCTCCACAAAAGCAATAGTGGCGATCGCCAAATAAATCCCACTCAACCGCAGCGCCGGAATACCAACCAAAATACCCAGCAATCCCGAAACAGCCCCTGCAATTATCATCTCCACTAACAGCAGCGGCAGCGGAAATAAACCCCCCGTAGTTTGAAACACCGTCGTAGACAAAATCGCCGCAATATAGCCGCCCAAAGCATAAAAACCGGGGCTAGCGAGAGACAATTGTCCAGTCATCAAAGGCAAATATAGCGACAACCCCAACATTGCACCCAGCAACATCGAGACAATCAGAAACCCGTAAGTAGTAAAAAATGTAGCCATAATTTTATTTATTTCTTAGTCCGCGAAGGCGGACTTCGTTTGTGTAGAAGCGATTTCAATCGCCGAATCATGTTTATTTATTTCTTAGTCCGCGAAGGCGGACTTCGTTTGTGTAGAAGCGATTTCAATCGCCGAATCATGTTTATTTATTTCTTAGTCCGCGAAGGCCACTTCGTTTGTGTAGAAGCGATTTCAATCGCCCATCTTACACCTTTTCAATCAAACGCCGCCCAAACAAACCCTGCGGCCTAACCAAGAGCATAATAAACAATATCGCAAAAGCCACAGCATCCTTATAAGCCGAAAAATCACCAGGAACAAAAGCCTCCACCAAACCAATTATAAACCCGCCCAAAACAGCCCCCGGAATACTCCCCAACCCCCCAAGTACAATCACAGCCAAACCCTTCAAACCAAAAGCAATCCCAAAATAAGGCCCCGCAATACTCACACTAGAACCTACCAAACCTCCCGCCAAACCAGCCAGAAAACTGCTCACAAAAAACGTCAAAACAATATACCTGTCAGTATTAATGCCCAACAAACTAGAAGTAGTAGCATCTTCAGCCACCGCCTGCATTGCCTTACCAAATTTCGTAAAATTTATCAAGTAAGTTAGGACAGTTACGATCGCCACAGCCACCCCAAAAATTACTATTTGAACAGTCCGAATCGGAATCTGTCTATCCGCAGTCCCAAAGTTAATTGCTGCGGGTAAATTGCCGTAACTATTCGCAGGAAAAGTGTAAATCTCAGCCCCAACAAGATATTGAATGAGATTGGCGATCGCCACCGCCGCCCCCAAACTAGAAACCACCGTCAGCAGAGGATCGGAGTTTCTGCGGCGCAAAGGCAAAAAAGCAACTCTTTCCACAATTACTCCCACCAAACCAGCCAACACACTGCCCAAAATCAGCGCCACAGCAAAAGGCAATTGCACGGGAATTCTCGCATTAGCCAATAACCCGTTAAAACCAAAAGCACCGCCCATCAGCGCATAGGTGAAATAAGCACCCAAAGTAAACACTGCACCGTGAGCAAAATTAATAATTCCTAGAATAGAAAACACCAGCGTGTATCCCAGCGCAAAAATAGCATACACGCTGCCGATCGACAAACCATTCAGAAATTGTTGAATAAATAGAGTGATGTCCACATTCCCTCTTTTAAACCGAAAGCTTTTTCTGAGCAATTGCCGAAGAAAATTCTCGATAATCGGCTTCTACTTTGGTAAAATATGTTTGAGCATACTCGATCAAAAGACCATGCCATTGAGAAGAATTGTCCGCCCAACTAATCAGCTCATCTGCAATCGCAGAACCTTGGCGACCGCTACTGCGTAACTGATTCCATGCCGTTATTTCCCCCATAGTTTTTAGCACCTTTTCCAACCGCCGTAACTTTCCATTCCACCGATCTAAACTCACTTTATCTTGAGTTGGTTGTAACCCGCGTAAAACAAAAGGTTCGCCCTCCATTTCCACTGCTGAAACCCAAGCTTGTGGCATAGCTTCCATCCGTTTTTCGATAGCTACAACCCTTTGAGATTCATTAACCCATTGAGGTTGCGACAACTTCAAATAAGGTGTAAGAGAAGATGGGAGTGCTTGTTTGAGATCCAGCAAATAATTGCCGTCAGGAGAACCCTTTCCTTTAACTAAAAGCACATAACGCTTTACTCCCAAACTGCCAGTACCAGCAATTCGTACTCCCACATCCAGCAACTTAAAAAACTCGGGATTTTGCTGCTTATTTGCCCAACTTTTCATCAAAGACTCAACTAACAATCGCTCCTCAGAAGATACAGGAGCCGTGCGTTTATTATCGATAATAAATCGGCGCTTTCCTTTTTTTTCTTCCGTCCTTTGAGCCAGAAAATCTTTCCGGCGGCGTAGCTTCAAACTCTCTAATAAATCTGCCACCATCCCCTCAGCCGTTGCAGCCTCGACAGTGCGAGCAGTTTCTAATGCCAAAGCATTACTGTAAGCATTTAGAAAGGAATAACACAAAGTAATTGCTTCTGACTGATTCACCCCTATTGTATTAGCACCGACTAGAACGCTAGTGAGAAATCGAGCTATTTCCCACGTCGCCGGAGCTAAACACCCTTCATCAAAATCATTTATATCAAAATAAACCAGTCGATTGTCGCCCTTGTAGCTGCCGAAATTTTCCAGGTGTAAATCGCCGCAAACCCACACAGGTGGTGCATCATTCAACACCGAATTTTCGGGCCAATCTTCATAGAATAAATGACAAGTGCCGCGAAAAAATACAAAACTATTAGAACTCATAGCTTTGTACTTTAACAAAAGTCGCTGCTGGTTGCGCCCCTGATTAAATTTCTCAATTCGCTCTACTACAGTTTTTACCATGCTGTTTCTACCTCGATTTCTAACCCTTTCTTTACTTCAGAAACACAAACTTTCCATTAACTCCATCCGCATCCATTTTGATCTGTGCCACGTAAAATTCTTTTTGATTAATTTCACCTTCGGGGGTAAAAGAAATTTCCCCCAAAGGTGTATCGTACTTACCAGTCAATAACTGCTGATTCAGTTTTGTACGCAATTCTGCCAAAGGTTTTCCGCTAACTTTAGACTGAGCATTAATTGCCTTTAATGACTCAACAAAAACTTGTACGCCAGTAAAAGCTTGAGCGCTAAACTGAGGCGGTTCTTTCTTAAATTGGGCGCGATAAGCATCGCGGAAAGCCTTATTAATTTCATTTGGATATTCCGGGCTGTATGCTTGGGCAATCAAAACCCCATCGCAAAGAGCCTTGCAAACGGTAAATACATTGGAAGTATTCAGACCGTTGCCCCCAATGATAATGCCTTTGTAGCCCAACTCCCGCAATTGTTTAATTAAATTGCCCCCATCGGCAGCTAACCCAGAAATAATTATCAAATCGGGCTTGACATTGATTGCATTAGTGGCTTGAGATTGGAAATCTGTATCAGTAGTCAAGAATTTTTGGACTGTTGCCAATTCCAGTCCCATATCTTTAACCGTTTTCTGGAAAGTTTCGGTCTCAGATTTGCTGAAAGCATCATTCTGAGCAAAAAATACGGCTACTTTCTTAATATTGGGATTTTGCTTAAGGGCCGCTCTAACTGCATTAGGTGCTACGACGGCGACAGGTGCGGAGACTCTGGCCACATAATCGCCAATCTGGGGAATGCCTTTAGCGGTGTTGGAAGGTCCGAGCACGGGAACTTTTGCGCGATCGGCGATCGGATCGGCACTAAAAGCCTGCTGCGAGAGAGTTGGGCCCACAATACCCACCACCTTATCCTGATTGATCAGAGTATTGAAGGCATTGATCGCTCCTTGTTCATCTCCACCCGTATCTTGGAACACCAGTCTAATCGGCGTCCCATCCACACCGCCCTTATCGTTGAAATACTTCTCAGCAATTTTCGCCCCAGCCACTTCTTCCTGGCCGAGTAAAGCGACATTGCTCGTTTGCGCCACCCCAACCCCAAC
>JBDTEI010000509.1:0-4099 GCA_039922675.1 Microcoleus sp. | reverse complement strand
GCCTCCGTTGTAGTAGTAAGCTTTGTGCCAAGTCATTCCGAGATATTGCTCTAAATACTCAAAGGGATCGATGTAATAAAATCCATTTTGCAAGTAAGCAATTCCGATATTTCCTAGCAGGATGACTTCGAGTTCGCTATCTCTAATTTCCTTGGCAATTACTAAACTTTGTTTGTAGTAGTCAATGGCTTTGTCAAAGAAACCGCCGATCGCATGATTGGCCAAACCTAACTGGAAAAGTGCGCGGGCTTCTTTTGGCCGATCGCCATTTCTCCTCGCAAATTCCACCTCGCCATCATGGTTGGCCACTGCATCGGGCGATACTCCGTCGATCGAGAAATAAGCGATGCCTTGGGGACTGACAAACATTCCCTCCCACTCAATACTCTGGATCGGCTGATAAATAGTTAGTGCTTGCTGTTGGCTAGAAATTTGAGCTAATAGCTGCGATCCTGAATCTGAGGTGGGAAATAAATGTGAAAATTCAGTTTGGGCGAAAACACGGGTATCGCGATCGCCTGAAGCGAGATCCTTCAACCCGCCCAAACCCAAAGTTGCGAGAGTCGAACCACAGAATTGTAAGAAATGACTGCGTTTCATCTTAAATTAATGGGAGCATCTCATTTTTATAATACCATTTATAAAAAGTCTTGCTACAGAACAATGTTTAGGCGAGAGTGAAACTGAGGTTTTTTTTATTTAGCCCCATCTGTAAGGTGCGGATCTGTCAGATTTTCGCTCTTGATGCTGGATGATTGTTGATGGTGATGCACCCGAGAAATACTGCGGATTTTGGGAACAGCCAAGATGGCCGTTCCACAAGAGACTTTTGGTATCATGCTTGTGGGGTTGGCAATCTTGGCAATACCCAAAAAAATCAATTTAAATGCTTGACAGCTTATGGTTTCGGCTCAGTTTTGACTTGGACGATCGGCTCTTTGGCAATTTTGCTTAATTTCACTGAATCGAGCAAGCTTTCCCAATCACGCTGGATCCAGGGATTCGACGGCCAAGCAAGGCGAGCTACAGCTAGATTGCTAAGGGCATCTTGCCAAATCCCAGCTTTAGAATAAAGCAAGATTTTCTCGCGCGGATCTGCCTTTTCTAATTGACTGCGGATATCTGCACTGAGTTCAACTCGCTTTACCTTACCGATTTCGAGCAGATCGGCCGATCTGTCTTCAGCCTCGCAAATCACTGTAAAATTCCAAGTGTACTCTTTGCCTACTTCCAAGGGAGGCACATTTTTGTTAGCGGGGACACTAACGCCAATTACTCCTGATAAATTGCTAACGGTGAGAGTCTGTTTATAAATCTGGTTGCCGCTTGGATCTAGTAGGATAAATTCGGCTGATTCTGCCCTTGTTGGAGGCAAGTAGAAAAAGAATGTTGGATAGTCGGAAACAGTCTGTGCGATTTTATTTTCAGGGAGTAAGCCTGTGAGATTTATTGGATTTAGCTCACCGTTGCGGCAGTTACCGCGCGTCGATATGCCCGATGATCGAGGTCGCGATTGTTCCATATCTTCTGGAGGCTGAGCAAAGCGCGGCCCTCCAGATTCACTGGGCGGCTTGCCCTGGCGCCCCCAGCCCGCTGGCAGATCCTGTCCCCGACTTGCAAATTGGCAAGCGTTAAATGCTCCTATCAACAATATAGTACAAAAGGCGATGGATTTTAGTCTAAATTTAGTCATTTTTTTCTTAGGAGTTGCCTGATTTTTTCAAGATATTTTATCTATTTTTACTTGCCAGATATTCCTCCTCCCAAGACGCGATAAACATTAACTTTTTGCTCCCTGCCTTTTAAAGGTAAAGCTCCCCAAGATTCTACCTCAAATTTTCCTTCAAGATGCACTAAAGTTTCTTCGGCAATCAAGATCCTGCAAGTGTCTTCTTGCCGATCTTTTTCGCAGCTTTCTAGGCGAGAAGCGATATTGACACTATCGCCGATTACTCCATATTCTAAACGGGTTTTACCGCCCAAACTGCCCACCATGATCGGCCCTGTAAAAATTCCAACTCGCATTTTTGCCGACGGTAAACCGCGATCGAGCCAACTTTGATTCATGGCTGGTAAGCGCGAACTTATTGCTAGAGCGCAAGATACGGCAAGGCGAGCATCTTCGGCAATTTCTTCGGGAGTTGTGCGGGGAATCGGTACACCAAATACTGCCAGCATTCCATCTCCGGTAAATTTATTAATCACCCCTTGATGTTTTTGCACTTCTTGGGCCATTGCTGATAAGTATTCATTTAACCAAGGCATTACTACTTCTGGCGGTAGTTTTTCGGAAATAGTGCTAAAACCTTGCAAGTCAGTCATGATCATTGTAGCAGTTAGTCTTTGACCCGGCAATAGCCCCGACTGGAGGAGATGGACGCGCTCTTTCCACAGGGCATTGGCGATCGCCGGTGAGGTTTGCTGTCCTAACAATTTCATCACAATTTCTTGCTGCTGCTTTGACTGCTGGTACTTGTATGTGACGATCGCTGCTGGGGTGATTAAAAATGCCAGAGTAGGCGCTGTCAGAGGTATCCACCCCTGTTGAGCAAACAGAAAAGATGTAAATCCCCATAATATGCCGCCAAGTGCGATCGCGCTGACCATGAAATTTAGCGTATTTTCTAGCCGCCAAGCTATACAGCCGCCAACTGCTCCCCAAACAGCGATCCAAAGCATTTCTTGCCATTCATCCCAAAACCAAAATAGCTTTTTGTCGTCTAAAACTGCGCTGAGAATTTGGCTAGTTGCTGTTGCATGAATCAATATTCCAGGCATCAGGCTGCGATCGCTGACATTGGCGCTGTAAGGAGTAGAAAAAATATCTTTTACAGTTCGGGCTGTAATCCCGATGAATACTATTTTATCCTTGACTAATTTGGGGTCAAGTGTTCCTTCCAAAACTTGACTTAGTGTCACTGTCTTTGCGACATTTTTAGGAGAGCGGTAGTTGAGCATGATTTGATAGCCTTTAGCGTCAATAGTCTGATAACCTCCCGAGTTTGATTGCAGTATCGAAAAAAGTGTGTTTCCGATATAAATTTTTTTGTTTTCTGTGAATTTTATATCTATCTTTTTAGCCTTCAAATATTTGAAAGCTAGTCGCATGGCAAATGAGGTATAATTCGATTTTCCATCGTCAACAAACATCATCTGTCGGCGAACTGTGCCGTCGGGATCGAGTAATAAATCGTTAAATCCTATTTGTTTTTTGGGTATATTGGGAGGTGGGGGAGCTCGATCGTACTCCGAGTCACCGATGAAGGTAATGGGGATGACTTTGGGGTTTTTGAATTGAGCAGCTAATTCTGCATTTCCCGGTTCGTAGGGGATATCGCGAATAATATCCAGACCAATAACGGTCGGTTCTAGACGCGCTATTTTAGCGATCGCTTTTGCTAAAACGCGATCTGAAATTGGCCATTTCTTAAAAGCATGAATGTCTTGTTCTGTGATGGTGACTACCAGCAACCTCGGGTCAGCACCCGGATCGGGGCGCAACTGCACCATCAAGTCGAAAGCCTTTAATTCCAATGGCTGCAACCACCCTAAATGTCGCACTCCTAAGAGAGTTCCCGTCACCACAAGCCAGGTAATGGCAAGAGGTTGCAAGTCAGCGAAGGGGAAGGAATAAGTTAATTTTTTCCAACTCCCAAGTTTCTTCTCCAATTGATGATGAAATCTTTTCAACAATTTGGGCATAAGAATTCTTGTTTGAACCCTCCTTGACAAAGTGTGCTACATCTTAAGTTGTCACTAATCCGGATTACCAGAAAGAATTGGTTTAAAGCCTATCCCTTGTCGGGATAAATTAAAATCAGACGATTCATTACTCAAATCCTCTTCCTTATGATTGTCAAGTGCTGTTAACTGTCAACTGTCAACTGTCAACTGAATGAAGATGCCCAATTTTTAATTTTCCTGTGCTGTTTTGGCGATCGCACTTAACTGCAATCCCTGCGGATAACTGTTTTCTTCTTTGCTGCGCTTGATGTCGGCTTCCGAAATCTTGGGTTTGAGGTATTTTGCCAAAACTTTCACCACGTCGCCGCGATCGATCGTCCCTACGACTGAACCAATGGGCGAGAGGACGATGATT
>JBDTEI010000508.1:0-6512 GCA_039922675.1 Microcoleus sp. | reverse complement strand
AGTTTACCTTCAAGCAACGCTTGATAAAGCTGACTGTCAGCTTCTCGCGTTACATAGGTTTGGGTATCTTCTGGGAGAGTTGATTCAAATATATATTGATAAGTCATAGACGCGCCGAGAAATATTGACGGTACAAATCGCAGCGGGGAAAACAATCATTATGTTCTACTCGCACCAATCCCATACTTTCCAACTTAAATATCTGATTAGTTTCCAGCCTTGCAGGTTTATCTTTAGTCACGACTTCCCGATAAACTTCGGCTAGTTCGGGACAGAGTTGGAGCTTTCCTAAAAGTTCTCGCAAGTGATTGATAAATGGACTTTGTTCAGTTGGTGAAATTTCCAAAAGCTTAGCCAGAGAAGATTGAGGCGTTTGCAGGTAAGCAAAAGCACTTTGCACCAGATAAGGATAGCCACCAAACATTACGGCGAGTTGTTTCATCTCGTCAGCAGTCAGCCAATGGTGTCCATACTGCCGTGCTAACTGCTGCACTTCTTCCAGGGTAAAATCTGGCAAAGGTACAGTCAACCCAACACCAGCTAAAGGAGATGAGTTGATATCAAGAGAACTGTAAACTTCTGTAGAGTGAACAACAATTAACCGAATTTTTTTCCAGATAGCAGCGCGACGATCGTTTCTTTTAGCTGCATCATTCCACGATCGCAATAAGCGACAAAAATCCACATTAAAACTAGCTTGCTCAAAAACGATGTCTACTTTCTCCAATACCAGTACCAAAGGTTGAGCAAAATCTTTAAATAAATACCTTTCTAAATATTTAGTGACGTTAGGGTTAATACCACCTAAAATTTCATCCCAATATTCCCCTAATTTATTCTCAATATCGAGTAAGTCGCTCAAAGTAACGCACAACCACTGCAATAATTTCCGGTAATCCCCCAAAATTTCATTGTCAGCTTCCTCAAAACTGATTAGTGCAGTTTTGTAACCTTCTTGGGACGCGCGATCGAGAATTTTATCGACGAGTAAAGTTTTGCCCATTTTCTGAGGAGCTTTAATGCGAATTAGCGCTCCATTTTCTATAATTTTAGCATAACATTTACTATCCCAGTCACGCTCTACATATTTTGGTAGATTGTCATAAAAGATTCCAGAAGCTTCTCTTAATTGAGCGCTAACTAATTCATGTTTATACTGACAAAATAATGGAATCAATTCATTTCTTTGTCGGTAATGTTCGCCCCTTTCATTTTCAAAACCAAAGAGTTTGCAAATATTTGAAATATCACGTCTGACACTTTCTTTACTTTTTGTCCGACAAGTAGATTTTGCGATCGCACTTGCTGCTTTGCGCTTTTCATTAATCATTCTAGCGATTGTTTGGTCTGTGTGTCCTTGTAAAAATGCTTCTAGTACCTCATGTTGCTCACGCTTGATTCCTTTTGGGTAAATGGCGTCGAACTCTTTTTGAGTCATCATCTCGATATCACCTCAATCCTTGACTGGTCTACTTTACCGTAGTTTACCACAACTTCTAGCTCCGGGTTTATCGGTCAGTTTATTTTCACAATTTTACCGTCAAATCTGAGTTTGTGAAATTTTATTCACAAACCCATCTAACGTTTGTGAAATTTTTTGTATGATTCCCACTTGATAAACAATTTTGTCGGATTTAATTAGCAATTCAACTTATCTCAAAAACGCTGTGCCATTCTAGAAAGTGTAAAGACAGAGGTTAAAGCCATGAAATCACCAAAACAGAATTCAGACAAAAATGGACGAATTCAAAAGAAAGACTGCAATCAAAAGAATCGGTGGAATTTTATTGAGAAGCCGTCGAAGTCTGATATCAAATGGTTCTTAGAAAAAGTGTTCGTCCCGATCGCCCTTGTAGTGATTCCTTTGTCACCAAGCGCGATCGCCCTAATTCCCGCCCTAATTCCCTTAGCAACACCGTTGATCATCCCTCCAAATACCCAACAACCGGCAAATCCAGCGATCGATCGCACAATTCCGTCAAAATAACAATGGATGCGATCGCTCCTAATCCAAGAAACCGGGTTTCTGCGATAATTTACGCATCCTCACGAGATTTTGCAAAGAAACCCGGTTTCTGACTCCGCGCGCGATCGCCCTTGTTTAAGCCAACTGTAACTGCACATTCTGCAACTTGCAAATAGCTTTCAAAACTTGCGCCAATTCGATCGATCGCCCTTTATCAATCAAGTTCAACTCCGGTAAAATCTGATAAGTGCAAGGATTCCCCCGCGTCAACCGCACAAACCGATAACTTTCGCCATTCGTCGTCAATCCCCAAACAGACGATCGCACCTGCAAACTCTTAAACGCATACGTCAGCAATTGCGGTAAACCGGTCAAAGGGGCGATCGCAATATTTTTCGCCTCCACCACCAAAATCCAGAACTGCGCCGCCCCAATCTCCGCATCCGGCCCATTCACAGCGAGAATATCCAACCGCCCTTTAATCAAAGTATCTCCATCTTCAACCTCGATCGGAATGCTATCCTCCATAGTCAGAACCACAGGAACATCGAAAAATCCAGTTAATCGCATTAGTGGAGAAAGTGCTAAAAACTTCACCAATTCTTCAGATACTTTACCTGCTGCTAAGTACCGACGAAAGTTCTGTCTAATTTTCAATAATTCCTGCTGTTCAGATTCGCTCAACGGTTCCAGGGAAAAAAACTCTGTCAGTGAATCTGCGTCTCCCTCCTCCAGTTTGAGAAGGTGGCGAAGGTCATTTAGCGAGAGTTGGCTTGCTTCTAAATTTTGGGTCATGGCTTTTGTGCGATCGGCTGTTTCGACCACTTATATTATAAAAGCATTACAAGCGGATTGACTGTGATATAATCGTACCAGATATATCCTGTAAATCAGTTATATTTTATGAAAGCAATTAAAGTGATGGCAACCATCGACGATCGAGGACAATTGTGCATTGATGAACCGCTAAAGTTCGATCGCAATAGCCGAGTCGAAGTAATTGTGCTGATTCCCGAAGTAACAGAAATTAATGAAAACGAGCAATCTAATGAAGAAATCTTAGCAGATTTCCGTCAAGCTTGGCATGAAGCAAGGACTGGTAAAACAATCCCTGTCTCCCAAGTTTGGGATGGAATTGATGATGTCTGAGCAACCATTGATTCAAGTTGAAGCTGCACCAACATTTACAAAGAACTTACGCAACCTCGCAAAAAAATATCGCATTGTTCGTAACGACATACAACCACTAATCGAACAACTGCAACGGGGAGAGTTACCAGGCGATCGAATATCTGGGACTGGTTATGATGTTTTTAAAGTTAGAGTCAGAAATAGCGATATTCAAAAAGGTAAAAGCGGTGGATATCGTCTGATTTATTATGTAAAGACTGAAAATGGCATTACTTTACTGACTGTTTATACAAAATCTGTACAAGCTGATATTCCAGCAGAGGCAATTACGGGTATCATTTTAGAATACGAACGGTTTGCAGGTGAAAATGAAGAAGATGCTTGACTTTTGGGTCATAGCTTTTGTGCGATTTGCTGTTCCTTTAAAGTGTATTAGGGATAATTTTTTGCACTAGCAAGTACCATTGCCAATTTTCCCAGATTTACACAATTATTGAAATTCTTAACGAAACTAAAGATATTTTTGCACTCAATTGTGTACAAAATAGTTAAAACAAGTAGATACAGTTACATAAAAAACGATGTCACAAGATACCATCGAATCAATTCTGCATGAAAAACGCCTATTCCCGCCCACTGCTGAATTCTCCGAAAAAGCTCACGTCAAAAGCTTAGAACAATACCGCGCCCTGTACGAGAAAGCCGCTTCAGACCCGCAAGCATTCTGGGCTGAACTCGCTACCCAAGAATTAGACTGGTTCCAAAACTGGGATACCGTACTCGACTGGCAGCCACCTGTTGCGAAATGGTTTGTCAATGGCAAAATTAACATTTCTTACAATTGTCTCGATCGCCATTTAACCACCTGGCGCAAAAACAAAGCAGCCCTAATTTGGGAAGGCGAACCCGGAGACTCCCGCACCCTCACCTACGCCCAACTCCACCGCGAAGTCTGTCAAATGGCTAACGTCATCAAAGAATTGGGTGTCCAAAAGGGCGATCGCGTCGGCATTTATATGCCCATGATTCCCGAAGCTGCGATCGCCATGCTAGCCTGTGCCAGAATCGGTGCAGTACACAGCGTAGTATTCGGCGGATTTAGCGCCGAAGCATTGCGCGATCGCCTCAACGACGGCGAAGCAAAACTCGTCATCACCGCAGACGGTGGCTTCCGCAAAGACGCAGCAGTCGGCCTCAAAGCACAAGTAGACAAAGCCCTCGCCCACAACGCCGTACCCAGCGTTACCAACGTTCTCGTCGTCCAGCGTACCAAACAACAAGTGCACATGGAACCGGGGCGCGATCATTGGTGGCACGACTTGCAAAAAGGTGCGTCAGCAAATTGTCCCGCCGAACCGATGGATAGCGAAGATATGCTGTTCGTACTCTACACTTCAGGAAGTACCGGCAAACCCAAAGGAGTCGTCCACACCACAGGCGGCTACAACCTTTACACCCACATGACAACCAAGTGGATCTTCGACCTCCAAGACACCGATGTCTACTGGTGTACCGCTGACATAGGCTGGATTACAGGCCACAGTTACATAGTCTACGGCCCCCTTTCCAACGGCGCCACCACAGTCATGTATGAAGGTGCGCCCCGCGCCTCCAACCCCGGCTGTTTTTGGGATGTAATCGAAAAATACGGTGTCACCGTTTTCTACACCGCACCCACTGCGATCAGAACATTCATGAAAATGGGCGAACACTTGCCCAATGCGCGCAATTTGTCATCTTTACGATTGTTAGGAACCGTCGGTGAACCGATCAATCCAGAAGCTTGGATGTGGTATCAGCGAGTAATTGGCAAGTCGAATTGTCCGATTGTTGATACTTGGTGGCAAACAGAAACAGGCGGAATTATGATTGCTGCTTTTCCCGGTGCAATTCCTACAAAACCCGGTTCTGCAACCCTGCCATTCCCCGGAATTGTTGCCGATATCGTTGACCAAGATGGCGAACCAGTAACTAATGAAAGCGGCGGTTATTTAGTAGTCAAACATCCTTGGCCGGGAATGATGCGCACTCTTTACAGCGATCCAGACCGTTTCCGCCGCACTTATTGGGAATATTTGCACCCGAAAGATGGGGAATTTGTGTACTTTGCCGGAGACGGCGCGCACAAGGATAAAGATGGTTATTTCTGGGTAATGGGCCGCGTTGATGATGTGATTAATGTCGCCGGACACCGACTCGGTACGATGGAAGTTGAATCGGCTTTGGTATCCCATCCAGCGGTGGCGGAAGCTGCGGTTGTTGGCAAACCGGATGAGATTAAAGGAGAGGAAATTGTGGCTTTTGTGACGCTGGACAACTCGCAGCAGCCTAGCGACGAATTGGCAAAGGAGTTGAAGCAGCACGTTGTTAAGGAAATTGGGGCGATCGCCCGTCCCGGCGAAATTCGATTTACCGATGCTTTGCCGAAAACGCGCAGCGGTAAAATTATGCGGCGTTTGCTGCGTTCTTTAGCCGCCGGAGAAGAGGTTTCTGGGGATACTTCGACTTTGGAAGATCGGACTGTTTTGGATAAGTTGCGCGGCGGTTCCTAGGGCTATTTTTGCCACCGCAGATTTAGGCAGATTAACACAGATGAACGCAGATTTGTTAAGATTTGCGTTCATTTGCGTTTATCTGCGGTTTCAATGTTAATTCACTTATTTACCGCGCCACAGATGAACGCCATCGGGGTTAATTTGCGACCTTACTTGCAGCCAATCTTCCAGCAAGTAGTCATCATCAACTGCTTCAGAATGCTGTTCGTCTTTGAGAATTGCCAAGACGTGAACTCCCGAGGGATAGTTGACATGACGGATTTCTGGGTAAGATCCTAAGTCCTGAATTTTAGCTAAAACATTATCAACTGAACCGGCAACAGTCAGATCGACGACCAGAATAATTTGACCGAGTTTAGCACCCGGTTTTACGCATTCGAGAACAGCCATTACTCTTTCTCATTGTAGTTCCAACGGTAAATTTGAGGGCGATTTTCGACTTTTCGGGGTAGAGCAACATTCTGTCAAGGCGCATTTATTTGCTATAATTGTACTGCATTTTTCAGTATAATTGCAGTATGCGTCAAAATGTTAAAGTTCTAACCATCCGACTGCCTGAAATCGAAATGCTTCGGCTAGAAGCTTATTGCGCCAACAGCGGTAGAACAAAAACCGATGTGATTCGCGAACAGATTAGGAGTTTAAAAGTTGAAGATAAGTCGCTTCACCCAGATTGATAACTTTGGTTGAATTTACGGGAGAAATTCGATTTACCGAGGCTTTGCCGAAAACGCGCAGCGGTAAAATTATGCGCCGGTTGCTGCGTTCTTTAGCCGCCGGAGAAGAGGTTTCTGGGGATACTTCGACTTTGGAAGATCGGACTGTTTTGGATAAGTTGCGCGGCGGTTCCTAGGGGGATG
>JBDTEI010000507.1:0-5330 GCA_039922675.1 Microcoleus sp. | reverse complement strand
TTTGACGGCGCACGAAGTCGGCCACACTCTCGGTTTGAGGCACAATTTTCACGGCAGTACGATGCTGCAACCGGAGGATTTAAACAATATTTCGATCGCCCGCAGCAAGGGTTTAACCGCGTCGGTGATGGATTACCTACCGATTAATTTGGCACCTCCGGGAACTGTACAGGGCGACTATTATCCAACGATTGTAGGGCCTTATGATGATTGGGCGATCGAGTACGGTTACAAAGTTATTGGTGGCGCAAACCCCAACAGCGACTTACCAGCGCTGCAACAAATTGCCAGTCGCGCGGGGGAACCACAATTAGCTTATGCGCCGGATGAGGATATTGTTGACAATCTCGATCCGGCTGCGAATAGCTTCGATCTCAGCGGTAATATGCTCAAATACTCGCAGTGGCAAATGGATAATGCTAGGGCGATGTGGAAGCGTTTAGAAAAGCGAATTCCGGTTGGGGAGGAGGGTTATAACGAACTGCGGGTGATGTTTGATTCGGTGTTCGGGTATTATATGAATCAGGTGATGAATGCTACTTTGTACGTCGGCGGACAGTCGTTTAATCGGATTCGCCCGGGAGATGGGAATGGGAAATTGCCGTTTGTGCCGATCGAACTTTCGCAGCAGCGTGAAGCTTTGGCTACACTGGACAAGTACGTATTTGCAACCGATGCGTTTAGTTTTGCGCCGGATTTGCTCAACAAATTGGCGCCTGCGCGCTGGGAGCACTGGGGAAGTCCGGCTTTGGTGTTTCCTCTAGATTACCCGATCGGCGATCGAATTACTTTCTTGCAGCGATTTGTGCTGCGAGTTTTGCTATCTCCGGTACGACTGGCGAGGCTGCGGGATGCGGAGTTAAAATCGGCGCCGGAAACTGCTTTGAAGTTACCGGAAGTGTTCGATACTTTGCAAAAGGATATCTGGAAAGAGGTTTTGCAGCCGGAAAAGAAGATGCAAATTTCCACTTTTCGGCGTTCTTTGCAGCGGGAACATTTGGCGATTTTGATCGGTATGGTGCTGCGAAAAACCAGTGATCCTGAGGATGCGCGAACTCTGGCTTGGTACGAGTTACGGCAGTTGCGGGAGGATTTGAGCAAGAGTATTCGTAATTTAGATAAGAATGCGGATGCTTATACGCGGGCTCATTTGGAGGAAACGCGCGATCGAATTTCTAAGGTTTTGAACGCACAGATTCAGTCGAATTAATCTGATCATTGGGTTCTCGTCGCAGTAATTCTGTGACGAGTTCCTAATTATAGTCAGCATCAGCTTGGTAGCGCAAATTCACGATAGCCAATGTGCTTTTGTCGCTTATCGCTTAGCTAGTTGTTGCTTTAAGTCCCGGATCGCAGCGCTGGTGTTGCGTTACTGAGTAATTTCTACACAACGGGCGATCGCTCCTGGTTTTTAGTTTAAATTAGTGATGAACTAATACAGTTCAGTTAATGCTAAAAATTAAAATTCACCTAGGTTGGGTTGAGGAACGAAACCCAACCTAGACAATTTTATTTCGTTGTTAGGGATTCCGGGTATGGAATTACAAACGCTTCTGACTTACCTGTAAGGAAGTTGATATTCAAGGCAAACAGCATCTACTTGTATTTCATAATATATCCTTAATTCTCCCTCCCAAGTCATATACTGAGAACCAGGAACCTCCAAAATCAAATCTGCATTCCCGTTATGACGGTGGAACTTAATATCTGGTGTTTTCTGAGAAAACTCATTCTCAAAGAATAGAGGTGGCAGCTTACTGACACGTTCTGCAATTGACTCTATATCATATGGGCAGCCGATATCATTAACAGCGAGATCGCGAGGCAATTTTTTTTCGTGAAGCTTACGAACCGTACTGGCAATTGCACTCCTCAAATGATCGCCAACTCGGTAGAGATGTGCAAAGTGATAACGTAGGTCATGATTTAAGGAAATAGCGGTTATACCATCGCGATGAATCTCACAATCAGGGCCTATACGCCCATTAGGTTGCATCCCCTCTAGAAAATACCCAACAATACGAGCATTTTTGGGAAAAGTTTGAATACCTTTCTCTACAGTACGTGCAACTAGGCCACGTCCCATTGAGTACATCATTATGGGACACAATTGACCACCATTGTGTTTAATCTTATTAAGAATAGGAGCAAATGAGTCTCTGTAGTCATTAATTTCCTTATAAAAATCTTTATACCCAGGGTGTTTGACCTTATCCAACCAACTCTCTACAAATCTTTCCTTCCCATTGCTATTATATGGGTAAATAACTTTAAGAATACGGTAGCAATCATCAATGTGAGATTGTAATGCGTGTAGTAATTCTTTTTGTAAATCAGGCAGCTTCTTTAAAGGATAATCTAAATTTCCCTCAGCATTAAACAAAGCCGTATAAATCTGATCTATTTCATCCAGAACCGCATTGAAAGACAGCATTACTTTCTGTATGGAGAGACTGTAGATTGAGAAGGGATGCCGTTCGCTGTGATCCTTATGATAGGTAAAGCTTTCATCTAAAAGTTTTAGACAATTAAATGGTTTAGGGTGTAAGTTGCCATCTCTATGTGTTTTACGTTCGAGCTTCATAGGATCATAAGTGAGTCAAATTTGTATTACAAGTGTAACACATTGAGTGTGAATTAAGGACTGCTAAACCCAAAGCCTGCCTCAATCCACACAACTACCTGCTTCCGGCAATAACTACGGTAGGGGGCGTTGACGAATTTGATCGCGCTCCACCACCGTAAACCGTTCCTCAAATTGCAATCCTTCGGTCTGTAATAAATTTAACAATATTGATGCTGGTTCTTCCGGTGTGTGAGGACGAAACCGCAAATAAATGACACCTCTTGGCGATCGCAGTCGCAAACGATAAATGAGTTCGCCATAATCGCGATCGAACGTCAAAATCACCCGTTGCTCATCCGCCGCACGAGCCAAAACCTCGGAATCCTCAATACCTGGAGAATCCTCCGTTACTGAAGCGACTTCAAGCTCCGCTTGCCGTAGAATTCGTACACTGAGGAGTGGAAAATTTTCATTTGCCAGAAACCGCATTAACTTGCCTCAGAAAACAGTAAAGGCGTGTAAAATACGTCTTCTTTGAGGCATTCCGCCGCAAAAGCAAACACTGCTTGGATAGATTCAGGATTAAGCGTTGGGTAGTTTTCTAGAACTTGTTGCTTCGTCCAACCTTCTGAAAATAACCCTAGAATAAACTCCACAGATAGTCGTGTGCCCTTAATTACAGGCTTGCCAAGCAGAATTTTAGGATTTGAATGAATGTATGCTTTCCAGTTCATAAACAGTTTCCTTCTATGAAGTTTTCACCTATTAAATCACTACCACTATTTTACCATAAACAAAACCCGCTAGATGCGGGCTTCATTTTAATAATTGCTATTTAACTGATTATTACATCACAACTGTACTAATCAAACTTTGCACATTTTGCACAACAGCAGTAGTAAAGTTATGAGTTACAGGCAAACTGTCAACCACGATTCCAGCGCACAATAGCATCAGATACAGAATAGAGTATTTAAAGAGCGATCGCGCTACGTTCTTATCTTCTGGAGTCTGCAACAGCAACCAAGCCTTTTGAGCAAAAATAGCACCGAGGAAAATCGCAGTACCCGCATACACCGGGCCGGCTAAATTCAGCGGATAGACTAGCAGCAAAGTGGCAGGAAGCATCAATAACGTGTAAATCCAAATTTGGCGGGCTGTCTCTGCGTCGCCTTCAATTACCGGCAACATCGGCACGCCTACTCCCTCGTATTCGTCGCGAATCATCATTGCTAACGCCCAAAAATGCGGCGGTGTCCATAGGAATATAATCCCAAATAGCAGCCACGCACCCCAACTTAAATCTCCTGTCACCGCAGCCCACCCAACTAGCGGGGGAATCGCTCCTGCTGCACCGCCGATGACGATGTTTTGAACGCTGTGGCGCTTCAGCCAGTGCGTGTAAATTAGGACGTAGAAGACTATGCCGGACATTGCTAGCAATGCGGCTAATAAGTTGGCGACAACTGTAAGCAATGTAAAGGATATTGCCGCTAGGGCGATCGCAAATATCAAAGCATCCCGCTTCTTGACTCGCCCCGAAGGAATCGGCCGCCACCGGGTGCGCTCCATGATATAGTCGATGTCGCTGTCGTAGATGCAATTGATTGTATTGGCGGAAGCAGAAGCTAAAGCGCCTCCGGTGATAGTTGACACCAGCAATAGCGGGTCTACTTCTCCTTTTGCCGCCATCCACATTCCTGCCGATGTGGTGATTAGCAGCAGCAGAATAATTCTCGGTTTTGTTAGTTGGTAGTAACTTTTCACGACTTGCGAAAAGTTTTCGTGGAGGCGGGGGCTATCGGTGGTAAGTATTTCTTGCATCTGTTGTAAGCTGTTAGTAATTATTTGCGAATTAGTCATTGGTCATTAGTCATTAGCCATCGATCGTTGGTTTTTAGGGACGGGTTTTACCGATATTTTCTATCACTAAAATGATTGCTCAACCCGCACCCGCGCAACTATAAATAAACTGGTTCTTACAGGTTGCGGTTTATTTTCAAGCTGATAAAACTCGATCGCGCCACGACAAAATACTAAAAGCTAGCAGGGTTCCCAGCAACGCTGCACCGACTGCTTGGTGGGCGACTGTCAGCGGTTCTACCTGAAGATGTAGCCGGAAAGTTGCCAATCCCAAAACTAATTGAGCAATCAGACAAACACTCGCTAAATTTCCTAATTTTCGCAAGTTTGAATGGAGTGCTGGTTGTCGCCAAGCCATGACTGATACGGCTAAAGTTGCTGCGGTAGCGGGTACGATGCCGGCGATGTGGCTGTTCATTACCGAACACAATTCTGACGAACCCAAACATTGATGCAGCGCCCATCTGGAGCCGACTAAGGCGCCTAGCAGGCTTTGCAGGTAAACTAGCAGTGCTGCGATCGAACTTACCCATGCTAATTTGCCTGTATTCCCCGTAGCTTCGTAGGGAGTTAGCATGAAACCGATCGCTAGCAGGGCGCAAAAAAACAGTAAAGCCGTTCCCAAGTGAGCGGTAACGATGTCAAATCGCAGCAGTTGCGTCACGGTGAGACCGCCCAATATGCCTTGAAAAACTATTAAAAATACTGCGCCAGCGCTGGCGAGGGGCAGCCATTTCGGCAGGCGGCTGCGATAGAACACAGAAAGTCCTAAAAGGACGATCGCGCTTAAGCCAATTGCTGCTGCGTCCAATCGGTGAAACCACTCTAGAAATACCTGCAAATTCATCTGTGCTGTGGGTATTAATTGACCGTAGCACAGCGGCCAGTCCGGGCAAGCGAG
>JBDTEI010000506.1:0-14284 GCA_039922675.1 Microcoleus sp. | reverse complement strand
ACTATTTGTTTTGCAATGCGAATAGTTCCCTGAAGCCAATTTTAGAAACTCTTCCCGCTGGTACTTTGCAGCGAGTTAGCATTCAATTTCCCGATCCGTGGTTCAAGAAAAAGCACCACAAGCGGCGGGTTGTACAGCAGGAATTAGTCGGCGAATTGGCGACTTATCTGGCTGTTGGTGGCGAAGTGTTTATTCAATCGGATATTGAAGAAGTAGAAAGCGAAATGTGCGATCGCTTTTCATCCGATCCTAGTTTTAAACGCACAAATAATGGGGAATGGCTAGCAGAAAATCCCCTCCCTGTTGCTACTGAGAGAGAAATCGCAACTCTCAAACGTGGGGAACCAGTTTATCGGGCGGTGTTTCACAAATAAAGCGCATTGTTTCACAAATAAAGCCCGCCGACTAGAATTCGGGGCTATACAAACAAAGCGCATTGTTTCACAAATAAAGAATAGCCTGCCGAATAGAATTCGGGGCTATACAAACAAAGTCCGCCTCCGCGGACTGAAGATCTGAGTATTAATAAAGCTCATTTTGTGTAAAATATAATATTAAATTTGTTGAGAATTACATTTTATACTATTTGCTTACATTGTTGGCATTTATATCTTTTCTTGAGTCCGCGTCGGCGGCAGACATTGTTTGTATAGGCGCGAATTCTATTCGCCGGGACTATTTACTATTTACTCGCCCGGAATTGTTGTTTCCCCTATTTTAACCCGGAATTGGGGTAGTTTCGGGGTTTGTTGGTTTCGACTTGTTTGTCGATCGCACCTTTGTAAGTATCCACCACATGATTCGGCATCACATCCCCATTTTGCGCCAAAAAAGCCCACTGTTCACCGACGTGGACGTATTCAGTTTTAAATAACAGCGTAAAAGGCACAAGCGTAATTGCATCAGCCAAGTTTACAACTCGATAGCTGTTGGGTATCGATCGGTTGTGCTCCTTCGCAAAAACCGGATCGCCCACCCTAGGACTAGCATAAGTATACAACTGCACCTGCTTTTTCAACTGAGGAACATTCACCGCAATGTCGATCGCAGCCAGGGTAGCAATCGCAGCACCCAAACTGTGTCCCGATATGTAGCAGGGAACCGACGGATTCAGCTTTTTGGCAATTTCCAGCGTTTGAGCGGAAAGATTGCTGTATATCTTTGAGAAACCAGGATGAATTGTACCCGCTGACAGACTGGATACCTTAGTTTTAGTAGGGTAAATAGCATTGATATTCAGTACCCATTCAATTGTTCTTTGCGTGCCGCGAAAGATGATGATATTGTGTTCTTTTGAACTGAGGACAAAACCAAAATAAACCGGAATTTTCCTCTGGATTTTAACTACTTCCTTAGCTGTATCTTCAATAGTTTTTTGTGCATTATTTACATTTTCCTCGATCGGATCGGTTTGGCTATTTGAGGATGCTGCTGGCTGAGGAATATCTACCTCAATTTTTTCGGAAACGTTAGCTTCTACTCCTTTAATAGTAGCAACTAAAGTGTAGTCTTTGAACTTATCCGTGTAAGCTGGCAACGATTTGATGTTACCGTCATAGTTAGGTTCTATTTTGCCTTTGAGGTACTGCTGCGTTGCCAATTTGCTGCACAGAATCAGCAGTTTAGAAATCTCGCGATTGTAGGGAATTGGCGGCGGAGATAGCTTGACAGATGCTTGAATTTGCCGCGCTTCATTAATTTTTTCCCCATCCGCTGCTAAGGTTTTTAGGAAAATCTTATCTGCTTCTTTTTGATCGAGTAAAGCTAAAACTTGTTTTTGGCGATCGCTATTTGCTTTCCGGCGCACATATTCAGGTATTGCCGTAGCTGCTGACGCTGCTGCCAATCCTCCGAGCAACAGTTGTCTGCGGGTAATTTTTACTCCGATATACTTTGCCATAAACTTACTATAAATATCAATTCGGTAGGTTCGTTGCGCACAAGATGCCGAGCAAATTAACGAATAAGTTCCTTAATTTTTCCCTCAAACTCCGCTTGACTTATTTTACCATTTATCAAGTCATCGCTGAGGGATTTAATCAAATTTTCTGGTACTTGCTCTGGCGACGAGTTCGCCCGAACATTCCCCTTAAACAAAGCTTCTCCCTCCGGTTGAGAATCATTGAATACTTGCCTGAGTTGCACTGCATCCATTTGACGGCCGCTGGCATAATAAAGGTGCGTCGCCTGACCCACCCTCCAAGTCAGCGCAAACAGCGACGCAGCCACAGCAAACCCCCCCGCAAACGGCACGAAAACACCGACACCACGCATTGATGCCCAAGCCATAAATCCTACCAAAAAAGAACCAAAACCCCCGAAAAGATTGCCTGCGATCGCCAGCGCATCTTGACCTTTAGGATAGCCCCATTTTTCCCCAATATCCCGCATCATTTTTAACAGCAACATACTCGCCACCAGCAGCGTCAGCGTCCGAGTACCGGGCAGCGGGTTAAGTCCGAGAATTGCCGCTGCGATCGCGTAATCTATAATCAAGTCGCGGATTGCTTGGTGGATTTCAACAAAATTGGGTGCGCGGGCGATCGCTGCCATTTCTGCTGAAGTTTCTGACAAGTTTTTAGACATAACATTTCATCTCAATTCTAACTTAAACCCAAGACGGCAGCCACATCCGCATTTTCCATTCAAACTGCGACAAAGGCAGTCCCAAATAGATAGGCATCCAGAAAATAAAAGCACCCAAAACTAGAAAAATAATTGTTACCCCCATTCCTCGGAGACGAGTTTGAGGGCTGTGCAGCCACCTGTCAGTCCACCAAGCAAGAGCTAAGGCTGCAAACACAGAACAGCCCATGTAATGATACAAAAATACGCAGCGACTCACCTCCACCCAAGGTAGTAAATTAGCGGCCCAATTAACTATCAAATACAGCGCCAGCCACATCTCAGCAGTCGGCGGAAACAAAATCGGCCGCTGCTGTTCGATCGCATCAACGGAAGCCTCGCTGCGCGTTTCCATCCATACCCAAACTCGGTGAATTAAAACTCCTATTACTAGCAATAAAGCCAAAGTTGACAGCCACCACAAAGCCGGATTTCCCATCGCGTGAACGTCAAAAATTACCGGATTTACACCGCTCGGTAAAGATGGCAAAACTGGATCTGGTTGTGCGTTGTTGGTAGCAGTTTTGTAGAAGTAAACTATGGGGCGGAGCATCAAAGGCCAACCGTACCACGCGGAACAGTAAGGATGCACACTAGGCCCGCTTTTGATCCGCTGGTGATAACTCAAAATTTCCGTTTGCATTTGCAAAAAATTGGGAGTTGGGTTGAGATGCAGGTGAGGAATCCAGGATATGCTGTAAACTAAAACAGGAATCAAAGCTAGACTCAAAATTACTTCTATAAAATTGAGTTGAGTCAGTTTTTGTACGGGACTTTCGGCAGGAATTAGAGCCGAATTTACATCGCGGCTCTGTTCTTCATCTCGGTAGTCCTGCAAAAGCAATGATGCAATTCGATAAAACCCTGTCTGCATCAGGATTGAGAATGCGAAAAACCTTACTTCTGCACCACTACTTTCATCTCCTTGGTTTCCCTGGCTCAAACGCACCACCCAAGAGCAGATTAAAATTAGATAAGTACCGAACAGAAACCATAGCCCGTTCCATTTAATAGCAGCCGAAGCTCCGAAACCTATCCCGGCTAATACCAGCCACAGCCACCGCTTTTTGCCTTCAGCTTCTACGGATTTCAGAATAAATAACTGTCCTAAGATTCCGAACAACACCAGATAAATGTTGTTGAGCGCGTAGCGAGATTCAACTAAAAACAAACCGTCGCAGGCGGCAAACAAAGCAGCAAGAAAAGCGTAACTGCGGCGCCGAACGAGCTGATAAGCTAGGGCTCCGACAACTAGGGGAATGAAGGAACCCGTGAGAGCATTGATCCAGCGGTAATCCCAAGGGGATAGCAGGGAGCCCGCCAGACTGTTGACGGCTGTTTTGCCGAAGGGCAGGTGAGTGCCGATCGCAATCCCGATCGCAATTATGTACTGGCTCAGGGGCGGGTGAGCGTTGAAAAAAGGAGTTTTGGTGAGATAATCGTTGGCAAACTTCGCGTAATAAACCTCGTCAAATACTAGAGTGTTAAATCGCTCCAGTTCCCAAAAGCGCAGAGTTAAGGATACCAGGAAAATACCAAGCATTCCTAGGGCAAAAATCACAGTTGATTTGTTGAATATTTTTTTGTTCGCTTTCATAAAAATGCACCGCAAAGATGGTAGTAGATTTGAGAACATTCGCTAATTTTAAAATACTGAGTTGAGAATAGCGTAAAAAATACCAACTTGTTAAAAATATATTTTACTTTTCTACCGCCATTCTCTCCATTGCCTTTGGATATCTTCTAGTTCCCAAGCAAAGGTATCAGTTGCATAAAGATAAAAATCATTAATCATCTCGCTTTTTTCAGGTAGAGACTCAGCATTAAACGTAGATTCATCTAAGTTAAAAAGCGATAATTGGCGAGACTCGTCATCTGGTAGATTCTGGCGAAACACCCTAAAAAGTTGAACTCGCATCCATGTGCTGGGAACCTCTGAAATCTGTATAAATAGACGCACCCATGATTCAGAAGTCCTGAGTAATTGCCCAAACATTACTAAAACTGGCTCGTAAAGTTGGCAAGCTTCCTGCAATATATCGGGATAGTATTCGCCGCGAGTCAATGTGATCCAGTTGTGTGCATCTGCTTTGTAGTCGGCAAAAGAGTTGCGTCTTCCCGTGTTAATATTACTCACTTTTCATCTCACAGTTAACTCCTTGATAAAGTTCCTCAATTGAATTTGAAATGCGATCGCCATTTCACGAAAACTAATGTAACATTATACCCAAAAAAAGCGGCTCTACTTCCGCAGAACCGCTGTCACAGAGGATGAAAAATCAAAAATTAACGCACTGCACCTTCAACAGAAGGCGATTCGATCGTCTTCATGAAGTACAGTTTCACCAACTGCCAGCCGTTGGACAAATACAGAGGCAATTTTTGGAAGAATTGGATAAATTTAGGAGTTTCAGAAGCAACAATTGCGGTCAACTGCTGATTGTTCTTGAGGCAAACATCCAGCCGCTCATAAAACTCGGGATTGCTTACGTCGAGCATGACGGGGAAGACGCGGCCTGCGGTTTCGTTGGTCTTTTTGATCACTTCAATGTCGTATTCGCGAGCATCGAGTCCGAGCGATCGATAAAAACCACCGCGCTGGATATCATTGAGATACATTGTCGCGAATACCGACAGCAAGAAGAAACGGCACCAAAGCTTAGCGCGCCAATCATTCAACATCTGAGGCTGAGCTCTCATCACCGCATCAAAGAAATCTCCGTGGCGGTTTTCATCCTGACACCAATTTTCAAAGAATCGGAAAATCGGATAAATCTGGTCTTCAGGATGCGCTTTCAAGTGCTGATAAATCGTGATGTAGCGCCAATAACCGATTTTTTCGGACAAGTAAGTGGCGTAGAAAATAAACTTCGGCTTAAAGAATGTGTAACTGCGGCTCTTTGTCAAGAAACCCAAATCTAGGGACAAACCAAAGTCCGACAGCGCTTTATTCAGGAATCCGGCGTGCCGCGCTTCGTCGCGGGACATCAGTAAGAAACCTTCGGCGAGTACCGGATTTTTATCCTTGAGCTTGCGTGCCAATTCTTTGTATAACAAGAAGCCGGAAAACTCAGCGGTGCAAGAGCGTTCGAGGAATTCAATGAATAACTTGCGCTTTTCGCCGTCGATGTGTTCCCAAGATTGCTCGAACTCGGCATCCCGCACAAAGTGGGTTTTGTTGTAGTCAACGCGGAACTCTTTGATGATTGCTTCGAGTTCGGCTTCGTTTACCGAGATGTCCATTTTGGCCATCTCGTCAAAGTCTGTTGTGTAAAATCTCGGCGTGAGAATAGTTTCTTTGGCTGGGGTTTTCGCTTCTTGCTGTTCTGCAAAAGCGGGTTTTTTGAGGGAATCTACCATATGTTTATTGGATTTTTTGCTTATAATTGCTCGCTCGTTTGAGGTTTCGGGTACTGGGGGCGATCGCTCCTGTATCTCCGACCAGCGCTGTGCGGCGCACTTTGGCGCTGGGTGTGGCATCCAGGTCAAAGCTGCTGAAATTTCCACGCCCTCCAGTTTACCAAGCTCTCGGCCCGGAAATATATTGCTGGCGTTAAGAATTGCTACGCACAATTACTTATGGGCTTTGAGACAGAAGGGATTCGGGAACAAAATTCTGCCTGTTGTCAATTTATAGGATACAGCATAAATAAATTCCCGTGTCAAGCTTTTGAAACACCCGATCGCCAACTACAAAATATATATTGAGGGAGTGCAATAGTTAGAATAACCAGGCAGGACAGGCATAAAATGAGCAATTTAGGTGTTAGTTACCTTTTGTGGGCAGCTTGTTTTTTCGGCCCATTCGGACTCCACCGCCTCTACAACGGCAAGATTGCCACGGGTTTGCTGTGGCTGTGTACCTTTGGGTTATTTGGGTTCGGGCAATTGTTTGACTTGCTGCTGCTCCCGAACATGGTGGACGAACATAATGCCAGTCTCAGGGGCAAACTCGGCGTATCTGCTCAAGGTATACCGCTATCTTCCACCAGCGGGGCGATCGCCTCGACATACCCGAAGCAAACTCCCGACCAGTTAGGGATTAAACTGCTGAAGGCAGCTTATACCAAGAACGGAAGATTATCTGTCACCCAAGGGGTGATGGCAACTGGCGCTACTTTTGCCGAAGTCGAAGAGGCTTTCACGGCAATGCTCAAAACAGGTTATGTCAGCATCGAGAACGACCCAGTTACTGGGGTTGTGATGTACTACTTTCACGAACTCTAAGTAGCAGAGATTGGGAGAGGGGGAGATTGGAAGAGGGGGATAATATTTTTCTGAGGAATGCTTTCTGACGAATATCGATCGATCTTGCCGTTTGTCGATCGAGCCTGATTTAACTGTAGGGTGCGTCAGGCTGGGAATTTGGGGTGTTGTTCGAGAAGCTCATGGCTGACGCACCCTACGGATTTAACTATAGGGTGGGTCAGCCATGAGAGTTGGGTTGTTGTTCGAGAAGCTCGTCGCTGACGCACCCTACTACGAATGACCAATGACGAATATTGATCTTGCCGTTTGTCGATCGAGCCAGCGAGGCAAAATCGGCTAGAATGTTTGTTTGTCTATACAATCCGAAAGTATTTAGCGTCATGGCAGTCCCTAAGAAGAAAACCTCCAAATCCAAGAAGAATATGCGCAAGGCCACATGGAAGCGCAAAGCTGTAGTGGCAGCTCAGAAAGCTCTGTCCCTCGGCAAATCAGTTCTGACTGGGCGTTCCAACAGCTTCGTGTATCCCGGCAATGAAGAAGAGGAGGAAGAATAAAGCGATTAAAAATTAAAAATTGACATTTCTGATATTTTGCACCATTCTCGGTTAAGAGGCTTTCCTGGCTGTCCCACAACACATAAAGTTTATGGTGGGGTGGCCACTTCGGGCCGCCCTAAAGGAAAGGTTGAGAATGGTGCCAGATATGAGTCAATCCATTTTTGCCGCCGGTAAAATGAGCATGGCATCGCCAAAAGAATAAAATCGGTACTGATGCTCGATCGCCTCTCGGTACAAATCCAACAGCCGAGGCCTTCCAATCATTGCGCTTAACATCATCATCAAAGTAGAACGCGGCAAGTGAAAATTGGTAATCATCCCGTCTACAACCCGCCACTTGTAACCAGGGTATATAAACAAATTTGTCTGGCCGGAAAAAGGCTGCAAGGAAAAATCGCCGCTCGCCGCAGCCGCTCCCTCTAAAGCTCGCACTGCTGTTGTACCTACGGCAAAAATCCGCCCGCCTCGGGCTTTAGTTTCGCGGATTTTTTCCACGGTGGCCGCGGGTACTTCCACCCATTCGCCGTGCATTTTGTGAGCCGTCACGTCTGCCACCTCCACCGGGCGAAACGTCCCTACTCCGACGTGGAGGGTGACAAAAGTTTTTTCGATTCCCCGCTGCTGCAAACGGCTAAACAATTCTTCGGTGAAATGTAAGCCGGCTGTGGGGGCAGCTACCGCCCCAGGTTTTTCGGCATAAACAGTCTGGTACTGTTCCGGCGCAGCTTGGGAATTGTCGATGTAAGGCGGCAGGGGTACGTGGCCGTATTCGTCCAAAAACTTCACCAGAGTCGCATCTGTGGGGATGTCAAACTCCAACAGCCGTCCCCCGGTTGCCTCGTCCCTCTCTATAACTGTCGCAGTCAATCGCCGAGAGAGTTCCCCCGCAGAGGGAAGACAACAGCAAGGATCTGCTGCGGAGTCATCACAGGCGGGGGCGATTCGATCGAACTCAATTTTTGCTCCCAGCTTTAAGCGTTTCCCCGGTTTAACCAAAGCTAGCCAGCAATTATGCTGGCGTTCTTCCATCAACAAGATCTCCACAGCAGGGCCGTTGGGCTTGTGCCCGTAGAGCCTCGCTGGCAGAACACGGGTGTTGTTCAGTACCAGCAAGTCTCCGGGTTCGAGTAAATCCGGCAAATCCTGGAAAATTCGGTGTTGGTGGCTGTTGATAGAATCTACAACCAGCAACCGAGAACTGTCCCTCGGCACTACGGGATTTTGGGCAATGCACGAGGGCGGAAGTTCGTAGTCGTAACCGTCCAAAGACCAGTCAATCTCTGTCATCGGGTGAATTCCTATCAAAAATCTGTCAACTGGGTAACAAATTGGGTAAAAACCCCCATCCCAAGTCGGGTGCTTTTCCCCTTGTGGTTGCCGCTATAGCCCGCGACGATAGAGGTGTAGCATCAGCTTTGCTCGAAGGATAGTTATGGAATACCTCTACTACATCGCCAATACTAGCCTCACTCTGAGAGTCGTGGATTTCCTACGCACGGCTAGTCATCTTCCTTTGCAATTTATCACTGTTATTCACCAAATAGACGGCTGGGTGGTGAAGGTGAAAATGAGTCAATATTTAACTCCAGAAATGCACGGGGATTTTCGGGCTTTTATGAACGAACTCGGGATTCCTTACGATCCTGAAATTCGCTTGCAGATGGCACTTTGGAGCTTGGAAACCGGACAGTCGCCGTTGAGCGTGATGCGCCGCTACCAGGTGGCCGTGGTTTGTCACGGCAGCCCCGATCGCAAGGAAATTGAAGCGTTTCGCCAACAGTTTGTCAAGGGTCTGGGATACTGCCCGGAAACTCTCGCTTAGACTGCGGAACATATAAATTGCCTTTGATGGCATAGGGGGAGAGCAGGAGATAGGGAGAGAGAGATGGGAGAGGGGAAGATGGGGAGAGGATTTAACCCTGTTTCCACGTCGGTTAAAGATGAAGAGATAAATGGGCGATAGTCTAGGCAAGTTAACAATTAAAAATTTCCAAGTGGCATTACTTTTTGATTTTACTCTGTAATTTTTAATTTAACATTTCTAATTACTAAAAGCCGATCGAATGTATTCTTGCAGGGTAAGCCGGTAGTTTCCGGCAATGGCGGATTGAGAGTTCGCTGTCGTTGGTGGTAATATTTGCTGGGTTTTTTGCCGTGAAGGCTCGCACCTGACTAGGGCGACATCAAAGCGACAAGAATTATTTGCTAAATCTGGACGAGTGCTTAAAAAGATTTCGGCGGTTTGCCAAAGTTTGGCTTGTTTTATGGTACTAACAGCCAGCATTCCGTCAGCATCCCAATTTCCTCGGCGGCGAGTTTTGACCTCTACAAAGGCTAATGTCGGGAATGAGTGATTGGGAATGGCTGGGTTTTTTTCGCTTGCTTCATCTCTTCCGAGGGCGATGATGTCAATCTCTCCCCAGCGACAGTGGTACTGACGGTGCAGGATTTCCCAACCTTGCTGCTGTAACCACTGGGCGACTAAGTTTTCTCCCAACGTGCCGATATCCCGAGAGTTCGCGGATTGGCGAGAGTTGGGGTCGGCGGGAGCCAGCGAAGAGGAGCGCTTTCTGGTAGAATTAAATTCTGAACTGTCATCGCTGCCCATTAGCTTTAACTTATATGACTTCTGGAATTCGCCAACATCGCAAAAATATTTATACTTTCTTGCTGAGTTTTGTTATTTTAGCAGTAATTGTCGCTGGGGCGATCGGTATCAATCCCGCACCTGCTTTCGCCTTGGATCGTGACAAAGAAATTCTAGTTGGCGCTGATTTTAGTGGACAAGTTCTGACTAACGACAGTTTTAATAAAGCTAATCTTCGCAACAGCAATTTTACTAATGCAGATTTACGAGGCGTAAGCTTGTTTGGTGCCAATATGGAAGAGGCAAATTTAGAAGGCGCTAATTTAAGGGGTGCGACTTTGGATTTGGCTCGCATGATGAAAGCTAATTTAACTAATGCTATCCTTGAGGGTGCTTTTGCTTACAATACCAGACTGGAAGGAGCTGTGATTGACGGTGCTGATTTTACTGAGACACTGCTGCGAGACGATATGATCGAAAAGCTTTGTAAAGTCGCAAAAGGTACTAATCCGGTGACTGGTAGAGAGACTCGCGAAACTCTGTTTTGTGATTACTAAAAGACTGGTTGAAGAAAGAAATGAAGTCCGAACGATCGAACCTGGCTGGTAATTTGTAGGGTGTGTCGCTCTCAAAATTTTCTGAATAGAATCGATAATCTCATGGCGACGCATCTTAATACCATTTATCAAAAACCCTTGTTAGACAACAAGTGTTTTTTTCTCCACCCCATGTGTAAGGTGCGTCGCTATCTGAATTGTCGATTGAATTCAGGGATTGAGAATGGCGACACACCCTACGAATACTGGTAAAAAGAAGGACTGAAGTCCTCAAGCCCAAGGTATGGATGTTAAATCGTAAAAATTAACTTGGCGCAGCCGCTCTAATTCTTCTATCCATTCTTGTTCGGCGCACAGTTGTTGGTAATATTCTATGGCAGCATCGGTTTTCTTCCACATATCGAGGGCAATCCGCCGCCGTTTGATGCTGATGATTTGTTCGATACAGGCGATCGCAGATCGAATGACTAAAGGCGCGCGATAAACGTTTTTTTCAGAAAACTCGTTTAAATGAAATAAATGCGAGATTTGATTGAGTTGAGTCGGATATTCAATAAAGCTATCTTGTAATTTCAATATTAACTCAGCAGGCGCTGCTTGTAAATAGATGTTGTGCAGTATTTCTGCATTCAAAATCAGGTGCCACAAAAATCTGTGATGAGACAAGCTAAACTGCACATCTCTAGCTTCTATGGCTTCTCTGACTTCTTGGCGGTATTCTGGACAGTGCAAGTAAATTTGTAATAATTGCGCTTCTGCTTCTTCTAACAGACTGCGGGCTGCTACTGAAAAGCCTGTTTTTGAGCTTGTGCTTTCGCTGCTGGTACGCTGCTTTTTATATTGTTTGCTCGGCTTTAGCTTGTTTCTAATTAACAGAGGCATTGTCAAAGCTTCGTCTTGATTCAGCCGCTGTCCCCAATCGCTCACTACTTGATTGAGCAAGTTTTCAGCAATCATTTTTGTGAGGCGAAAATCTCCTTTGCTGAGAATTTCTGCGCTTTTTTGCAAATAATGTGCTAGCTGATTGTCGTCAGTAATATTGGTTAATAATTTAATGATTCTTTTGGTGATTTGCTGGGAAGTATCCGCTTGCTTCAAATCTTGATTGACGAGCATTTGTTGGATTTGCCAGTCGAGCCACAATGGAGCATTTTCGAGCAATTCTCGATATTGTTCTGGGGAGTAGGTTTTGAGATATTCGTCGGCATCTTTGCCATCTGGAATGTTGAGTACCCGCAGTTGCACTTCTCCTTGATAGGCGAGTTGTTCGATTTCTCCAATGGCGCGCTCTGCTGCTTTGGTTCCTGCTTTGTCGGCGTCGAAGTTGAGGATAATTTGTTTGGAGTCAGTATACCGCAATAACTGCCGCACTTGGTTTAAACTCAGGGCTGTGCCGAGGGATGCGACGGCGTTGGAGATGCCCGCTGCTTGAAGTGCGATCGCGTCAAAGTATCCCTCTACGACGATCGCGCGATCGGCTTTGCTAATAGCTGTTTTGGCTGTATCTAAGCCATATAAAGTTTTGCCTTTATCGAATAGTTCTGTTTCGGGAGAATTGAGGTATTTCGGTTGTTCGTCGCCGAGAGCTCGCCCGCCGAAACCGATGACTCTGCCTTGGGTATCGCGAATGGGAATCATGATGCGGTTGCGGAAGCGATCGTAATAGCCACTGCCGCCTGATTTGCGTGGTACAATTAATCCAGCTTGTTCTACTAATTGCGCTGGATAGTTTTTTTGTTCTACTAAATAACTGTAAAGTGCTTCCCAACCTTGGGGTGCATAACCTATTTGAAATTGTTGGATTGTTTCTTCGCTGAGTTGGCGTTCTGATTTGAGATATGCTAAGGGTTCTTCTCCTTGGTTTTGTCGCAAAGCGTGTTCGTAAAAGTTGGCGGTTAGTGCTGAGATTTCATAGAGTTGTTCCCGCAAAGAAATTTGGCGCTGCAATTCTTGTCGGTGTTCTGGTTCGACTGTTTTGATGGGGACTTGATAATTTTTAGCTAGTTCTAATACGACTTCGCTGAAGGAGCGTTTCTCCAATTCCATGAGGAATTTAAAGGCATTTCCGCCTGCACCGCAGCCGAAACAATAGTACATTTGTTTGGCTTGATTGACGGTGAAGCTGGGAGACTTTTCGTCGTGGAATGGACACAATCCGACGTATTCTTTGCCGCGTTTTTTTAAGATGACTCTACCGGAAATAACGTCTACTATGTCGGCTCGTTGTTTGACTTCTTCGATGGTTTCTGGGTGCAGCCGGGGAACTTGCATAGCGCTATTTTAGGGGTATTAAAATTATGTTTATTTTGAGATGGGGAGAGGGCGGGTTTTGTACTCATCTTCTCGCTTGTATACGAGTGCTCTTAGCTGAACCCGCCCCTACAAGATACTGTGTTTTTTTCCCCTTACCTATTTAATGAGTCCTAAACTGTTAGCAAAGCAAGATACTCGCTTTATTGTAAGATGTTGACACTAACTTTAAGGAGCATCGGAAATAATGCGAATTTTAATGATGGGCGGTACTCGGTTTATCGGGGTTTATCTTACTAAGATTTTAGCAGCACAAGGGCATGAAGTGGTGGTGTTTAACCGGGGCAATAAGCCTGTGCCGGTTTCGGGTGTGACACAGATTTTGGGCGATCGCACAAATGTCGCACAATTGCAAGAAAAATTATCGACGGTTGAGTTTGACGCGGTTTTTGACAACAACGGTCGGGAATTGAGCGATACAAAGCCCTTAGCTGAGATATTTAAGGGGCGGGTGCAGCACTTTATTTACATGAGTTCTGCGGGGGTTTATTTGAAATCCGATCAAATGCCTCATATTGAAGGGGACGCTACCGATCCGAAAAGCCGGCATTTGGGTAAGTGCGACACGGAAAATTACTTAGCCGAGTCCGGTTTGCCTTGGACTTCGATCCGCCCGACTTACATTTACGGGCCTCAAAATTATAACGATTTGGAGGCTTGGTTTTTCGATCGCATTGCGCGCGATCGTCCGATTCCGATTCCGGGTAACGGGATGCACTTCACGCAGTTGGGGCACTGTCAGGATTTGGCGATGGCGATGGCGGCGGTTTTGGGCAACGAAAGGGCGATCGGGCAAATTTACAACGTTTCGGGCGATCGATTTGTCACCTTTGACGGTTTAGCCCGCGCCTGCATTCAAGCTGCCGGGAAATCACCCGATGCTATCAAGATTGTACACTACGATCCGAAACAATTTGACTTTGGCAAAAAGAAAGCTTTCCCCATGAGATTGCAGCACTTTTTCGCCTCAGTTAATAAAGCTGTTACCGAGCTTAACTGGAAACCAGAATTCGACTTAGTTTCGGGATTGAAAGATTCATTTCAGAATGATTATGTAGTTTCGGGAAGGAACAAAGCAGAGATAGATTTTTCGGTCGATGATGAAATTTTGAAAGCTGTTTAAGGTAAAATAGGACTTACTCACGCTTACATCAGAAACCCGGTTTCTTCGTAGATTTATCGTTATTGTTGGCAAAAATCGTAGAAACCGGGTTTCTCGCCCATGCGTCTAAACCATGTTAAATCAAAGTAAAGTGCACAGTCGGAACCCTACACATCTGAACTTTCACAGCAAAGATGATGCACCGATAATTTTACCACTTGTCGGCAGAATCTACTGGTATTTTGACAGACTTTCTGCTGTAAAGCCGATCGCAAATTAGTTAAACTGAATCAAATACAAAACCTCTCCCCCAACCCATGTTTTACTCCGAAAGGGG